>CBDUXN010000295.1:0-1510 GCA_965371185.1 uncultured Thermoplasmata archaeon | reverse complement strand
CTGATCGCCTGATCCGTCTCCATAGTCAACGGTCGCTGTCCATGTGTCGGAGTCCTGATCTGTAAAGGAACCTGAGCCGATAAAAGTTTCTCCTTCATTGATAGTCTGGTCAAGTCCTGCATCTACTTCCGGGGCTGCATTGTCCATTGTTACTGTTACCCTGTTGGAAAAATCACTATTGTTATTGGAACCAACAATAACCCGCCTTATCTGATATTCATAAGTTTCACCGTATTCAATAGTATCATCTATAAAAGAAGTATCAATTAAAGTAGGATCAGTATGAGTCCCTCGAATCCATCCGATGACTGTACCGTCTCTTAGAACATCGTATCCTGGATGGGGCAGTATAGAGCTTAAATGTGATGCAGGTTCTTCTCCCGAATCGTCGGCCCGTTTCCAGTTGAGCACAACTTCTCCACCTACAACAGTTGCCGTTAGTTCGAACACATGATATTTCCAGACAGGCAACCTGCCATCGTCGCACGTTGCACCCCCTGCTACATCACCTCGCATCAGATCCCAATCCGGCTCAGCTCCTCGTCCTTTAAGACCAAATCCGCTAAGAGGATTGTGGGCGTGGAAATATCCATTTTTCCATTGGCCGTCCTCAATACCGATCATGTAGAGGAGCATATCAGCCATTTTCCGATTATAGTGACCATCATAACCTTTATCATCACAGAACCACCCATCTGGGTCCCATATCAAATATTCCATCCGCATCATGTCATAGAATGTGTCATGAACCAGGGAAGAACGGATATTGAATATATCGTCGACGCAGGGATTATTAAATGTCTTGCATGGGTAAGAAGCGCCGTCCCACCTGTACCCTTGTTTTATGGTCAATATACTACCTTCCAGGTAAATAAAATCCCAGTCACGAGTTGGCAGCCCAATCGCCCAGGAAAGAAAAGTGTCTACCTCGTCCTCACAGCAATCAGGCAGCCATGCTGCGTGCTGGAAGTAATAGGCCAAATCTATAGTGTAATCCTTCTGTATCTCAAAAAATAATATGGTCCCGTCGTCATCGAATTTTGTATGGTATTCGATTGGTGCATATCCACCGGGATTTGAATTGTGGAAAATATTTACAGATGTCTCGCCATACCATTTGTAATCCTTAAACCATCCTTTTTTATAAACTTTTATCCACCACCAGCCGTAACCATAAGGAAAATTCTTCCATGTATATTGTGTGTTTGGTGTGTATAAAGTTTTTGTGCCTGCACTTGTGTGTAATTCAACTTTCGTTTGAGTGATACCGCTTCTATGATGCCAATCGAACGTTACATCTTCCCCAGCAGATATCACCTCACTCACGGGACTGTCAGCTATGACATTTTTATCTACAGCCGCGGCATCGCTGCTAAACAAAAATGAACATAGAACAAATGAACATACAATCAGACTTGGTAAATAACGTTTCTTCATTTTCTTTCTCCTAATAAATTGTTAATATTTCGCAAAAAAATATTGATTCACCTGCAGAAACTTATCTGATTAT
>CBDUXN010000294.1:0-1625 GCA_965371185.1 uncultured Thermoplasmata archaeon | reverse complement strand
TTCCTGCAAAAATCGAAATAAATCTTTTTTATAGGAGCGAGGAGAGGGTAAGAAAAATTGCTGACCTTTTGAGAAAACATGGCGCAAAAGAGGTGCTCGGAGAAAAACCCGATGCAAGAATTCCAGGTTTGGAGCACTCAAGGGCGTTATGCACGGAGGAAGGCACGATAAAAGCAGATGTTGTTCTCATACCACTGGAGGACGGAGACAGGGCCCTAGCCCTCAAAGACATGGGGAAAACGATAATTGCTCTAGATTTAAACCCATTATCAAGAACCTCGAAAACATCCGATGTTACGATAGTGGACGATGTGGTGAGGGCATTGCCGAGGATAATCGATCACATAAAAACATTAAGAGAGAAAAAAACAGACAAAAATGAGATGAAGGAGGAAATAACCGCATTTGACAATCTCAGGAATTTATCCAAGATCCTTGAAGGAATGCAAAAAGAGGCAAAATTCTGTTTTTAAAATATCGAAGACCTCTAACCAAAGTGCATTTGTAAAGAACCTACAAGTATGTACATCCCACGAAAACTATAAATACACCTAGTTGGTAATATCTGTAGCGTGATATGGATATCTCTAGATAACATGTGAGGTAAGGAGTTGTTGAAATGGCATATTTAACAAAAATCAAAAAAGGACCTGGGGAAACGTTGACAGTGGATGACCTTACGAAGCCGATAAAGAACAGTATCGACAAAAGCGGCATGGAGACCGAAGCTGCGAGAGCCATGGCAAATCATGTTTTGAACTTCTTTGGCTACAGCGATAGAATCATAGACAACGTACTGGAACCAGAGGATAGAGACGCCTTCTACATGCTTGAGGACTCAGGCCTTCTAACCACAGAAAGGGAAGAAACCACCCTCTATGATGGAAGGGAATGGCGGATACATTACTGGCTTTTTAGGAAGGAAAAGATCAGAGAGCTTATGGAGGCTGCGGAAGAGAAGGAACGTGCCGAAGCTGAGCAGGCAAGTCTCGTTTACTCGGAGATATCAGAGGATATCTGGAAAAGGAACAGGGAAGAGGAAGAGTAAACATTTTTGTCCACTATATTTTTACACGAACAGCGATCAGCATGTTTTGTGAGGCAAATAGATCCCTGGCCACTATGCTCAAACCCCAACATTTTTATCCGAGCCTTTTAATTCACCATACATGGAGTATTCTTTATTTCCTTACGAATTTAGAAAGAATCAGAGAGAGATATTAAATCTCATCAACGATGCGGTAGAGAAGAATTCGCATCTAGTCCTTGAATCAGGAACCGGCTCTGGAAAGACCGTATGCGTTCTCGTTCCCACTTTACGATATGCAATTGACCATGATAAAAAGGTGCTCTACCTCACCCGCACCAATTCCCAGCAGAGACAGGTCATATTCGAGCTGAGGAAGATAAGTGACAAGGAGAAATTTTTCGGTCTTGGTGTTCAAGGTAGGCATCGGATGTGCCCCATGATAAAGCAGGATCCGATGCTTGCAAAAGGCTCTCCTGATGAGCTTTCAAAGGTGTGTGGCAAGAGGAAGATGGAGGTTCTCAAATCGATATCTGAAGGCAGAACATCAAAGGCCTGCAAGTTCTATGCCAAGGTATGTAATGGGGACATATCCCCC
>CBDUXN010000293.1:0-1638 GCA_965371185.1 uncultured Thermoplasmata archaeon | reverse complement strand
GAAAAGTGCGATGCCTGTGGAAAGTGTGTGGAAGTTTGTCCGGTTTCATCTCATTATTTGTTTGACCGGAGAATATCTACGCGCAGGGCAATTTATATGCACCCCAACTCGTGGCCCAAGGCGTATAACATTGTAGTAAAAGATTGTTCCAAATGCGGAAAATGCCAAGAGGTGTGTCCCACAGGAGCCATCACACAGGAATCCATCGAATATCTAGAGAACGACTATAAACGGTTCAAGACAGGAACGGTCATTTTGGCCCTGGGTGCGGATGTATACAGCCCACAAGGCGAATATTGCTATGAGGACAGTCCTGATAATTTGGAAGCCATCACCGTAATAAGCAACATAGGCCTTGAGAGGCTCCTAAATCCCGAGGGACCCACAAAGGGCGAGGTTTTAATCAACAACAAAAAGCCGAAAACCATTGCATTTATTTTGTGCGTGGGCTCTCGTGACCCGTTGTGTGAGAGTGTTTTTGATCGCAAGGGCACAGAAGGTATAGGCGATTGCTCAAGGTACTGCTGTAAGACCACCATGAAACAGGCGATCCAGCTCAAAAAGATGGGCATCGATGTTATGATTCTGTACAGGGACATCAGAACCTACGGTAAAGGCGGGGAGGAGATGTACAGGAAAGCCTGTGAGCTGGGTGTCCAGTTCATAAAATATGAGTTCGATAACAAACCGAAGGTTGAAGACCTAAATGGGAAGGCGAAAATTCTCGTCTACGATGAGCTGAGCGGCGAAGAACTGGAGCTTCATGTTGATAACGTTGTCCTCGTTCTAGGCATGATTGCAGGACCTGACACGCATGAGTTGCTCCAGAAATTTAAAGTTTCCCAATGTGGAAGCGGTTTTTGCTTGGAAAAACATGTGAAACTTGCGCCCATTGAGACGAGTGTCGAGGGCATATACCTTGCAGGGTGCTTACAAAGTCCGAAGAATATTGCAGAGAGCTTGGCTCAGGGTAGCGGAGCTGCGATGAAGGCCGCAATACCCATGATCAAAGGCTTTGCCATAAATGAACCAATCACGTCGTGGATCGATGAGGAAAGATGTATCGGTTGCAGAACCTGTGAGCAGATCTGCCCTTTTGAAGCGATTAGACCTGTTGAAGGAAAGAAGGTTATGGAGGTAATGGAAGCTCTCTGTAAGGGCTGTGGTTCATGCGCCGCATCATGTCCTGAGGGGGCGATTACAATGAACCATTATACAACTGAGCAACTGATAGCACAGGGACTGCCGCTTTTGAGGGAGGAGGTTAAATGAGCGAGAATTTCGAACCAAAAATCATCGGTTACTTATGCAACTGGTGCTCCTACGCTGGTGCTGATTTGGCGGGTGTGAGCAGAATCCAGTATCCGCCCAACATCAGAATCGTTAGGGTCATGTGCAGCTCGAGAATCGAACCTCAAATCATAATGGAGATGTTCATTCAAGGCATCGATGGAGTGTTCGTTGGGGGTTGCCATCTCGGGGACTGCCATTACATCGAGGGCAATTATTACACATTTTGCAGGATGGAATTGGCAAAGAAACTCCTGGAAAGGACGGGATTGAATCCAAATAGGCTGAGATTGGAATGGGTCAGTGCTGCCGAGGGAGCGAGATTTGCTAAGATCATGGATGAGATGG
>CBDUXN010000292.1:0-1764 GCA_965371185.1 uncultured Thermoplasmata archaeon | reverse complement strand
GAGGATTTTCCAGCCCGCTGCTTGATATCGTTTGAGCATTTCTTTCCCGCTTATTTGCATACTGGATCGCCCTCGTATTTATATTACCAACTATAATTGGTATTGTCAATAGTTTGGATGTTATTTTACATGTAAATTAGATATCGCGAAAAGAAAGTAATATTATCATACGGGGTGTTAGGATTTGTGAGAATAAATCCCTGACCCACCCGACTTAACACATTAAGTTTTGATAATTCTTTTAATTTTTTATTCCTCTCAAGAATTGTATTTTTGTAGTTTAAAGAGTTGAGATCAACATAAAAGGCTGTTGCGCTCATAACTGATTCCCTTGAAGTAAACAAAATACTGGAATGCCTCAAAAGAAACAATGCACCACCCTTCGATAAAGTTGTAACAAGAGCTTCCTGATCCTCATTTTATTCTGCTTGAAAATCTTCCACAAGATTCTTCTGGAGAGGTATTCTCTCATCTTTTTATAGAAACCTTGCAGCATGAGACCTTTGCATATTTGTTAAAGGGAATTTTTCTGCGTAAATTTTTGAATAATATCTTGACATTCGGGTTGAAATTCTCTAATATTTAAATATACTATACAGGGGTGGGGTATAATCTTTTTTAAGGAGTTCTGGCATGGTAGAAACAATTGTTAGAATAGATGGAATGACTTGTGATAAATGTGTCCAACTAGTAAAGAATTCGTTAACGAATGTAGTTGGTGTTTTAGGAGCAGAGGTTTCATTAGACGATAAACAGGCTCGTGTGAAGTATGACACTAATGCGACTGACTTGAATGATCTTTATAGAGCCGTAGAGGATGCTGGCTATATAGTTTTTGAGGATCCTGGAACTGAAGATTCCAATAATGTTTTTGATGATAGTAGAATCGCTGAAATGGATCTTTCAGCCACAGAGAAGGTTACTCTCCCAATAGAAGGAATGAACTGTGCTTCATGTGCACAGACCATCGAGAAGTCTATCATCAAACAGAAGGGGGTGAATACGGCAGTGGTGAACTTTGCCGCTGAAAAAGCCTATGTGGAGTACAACCCTGCCCTCATCGGTATCCTCGACCTCGAAGAAGCGGTGCGGGCTGTAGGCTACGATGTAAGTTCTGACGGGCAGAAGGTCACGCTAAAGCTCGGAGGCATGAGCTGCACATCCTGCGCACAAACCATCGAGAAAGCCCTCACCAAGACCAAGGGCGTAAAGAACGCAGTGGTGAACTTTGCCGCTGAAACCGCCTATGTCGAGTTTGACGCCACCGTTACGGGCCTGGAGAAGCTCAAAGCTGCTGTTGCTGCCACTGGGTATGAGGTCGTGGACAAGGAGGTAGAGGCTGTTGAGGAGGAAGACGAGGATATCAAGAAGGTCCGTGATGCCCGGGTAAGGATGTGGACGGCGTGGGGTTTCACAGCACCTATTACCATATGGATGGCCCTTGAAATGTTCTTTGGAATCTTGTGGCCGAACCGGATGGTATTCGATATAGGGATGATTGTTTTCGCCATTCCCGTAATCTTCTGGAAAGGGTGGCCAACCCTGCGCTCTGCATTTAAGGCAATCAGTCACGGGAGGGCGAACATGGATGTACTCATCGCTATGGGTACATCGGTTTCGTTTCTTACAGGTTTTGCTACCTTTTTCACACCGGTTGCAAATTATGCTGGCGTTGCGGCTATGATCATGTCGTTTCATCTTACCGGTAGACTCATAGAAATAGCCGCCAAGGGGAGGGCGTCGCAGGCAATTAAGAAGCTGCTG
>CBDUXN010000291.1:0-1884 GCA_965371185.1 uncultured Thermoplasmata archaeon | reverse complement strand
AGAGCTGGAGTGTCTCAGCTTTTGGACAGAACATGCAATATGAGCACTTTGAGTCATCTTAGACGAGTTACTTCGCCCTTAACAAGAAGCCAACCACATTTTCAGGCGAGGGATTTACACCCGACTCAGTGGGGTAGGCTTTGTCCGAACGAGACACCTGAGGGCCAGAACTGCGGTCTGGTAAAGAACTGTACACTTATCGTGGATGTTTCCGAGGGCTTTATCGAAGAGGAAATTAAAATGCTTCTTGCCGATTTCGGCCTCAAAAAGGTGAGGGGCGAGAGAACCAAGGAAACTAGAGTTTATGTAAACGGTAATCTTGTGGGACTCTACGACAACCCAGAGGAATTGGTACGTGAGGTAAGGGGTAAGAGGAGGATAGGTGCACTTTCCCATGAAGTGAACATCAGATTTGATACGAAAATGAACGAGATACTGATAAACTCAGATGAGGGAAGACTTAGAAGGCCTTTGCTGGTGGTAGATAACGGAAGGCTACTTCTGACAAGAAAACATATAGAGGGATTGAAGTCTGGGAAGCTAAGAATAATAGATTTAATAAGAGATGGTATAATAGAGTGGATCGATGCTGAAGAGGAGGAGGACACCTACATTGCGGTTTCAGCTTTCAGAACGCCAAGCAGGTGCGAAAAGTGTCATGCTTACATCTCTGAGAAGGACATTAATTGGATGAACATAGGCACTACAGATAAGAAGGTGAAGCTTGAATGCAACTTCTGCAACAATCAATTCGAAGTGGACAGTTTGCTTTCGCCAGAACATACCCATTTAGAGATCGATACTATGGTGATACTTGGCGCATGCACGAACCTTATTCCTTATCCTGAGCACAATTCCTCTCCAAGAAACACCATGGGTGCGGGGATGGCAAAGCAATCTCTTGGCTTAGGTTCTTCCAACTACAGGATATCTCCCGATACAAGAGGGCATTTATTGCATTACCCTGAAAAACCAATGGTTCAGACAAAGGCTATGGAGTACGTGAATTTCAATAGAAGGCCTGCTGGTCAGAATTTTGTTGTTGCAGTGCTTTCCTTTGAAGGCTACAATATGGAAGACGCTTTGGTCTTCAACAAGGCATCTGTTGAGCGAGGCCTTGGCCATTCAACTTTCATGCGTACATATAGGGCAGAGGAGAGACGCTATCCTGGTGGGCAGGAAGACCATTTTGAGATTCCCAGCCCAGATGTGAGAGGAGCTAGAACAGACGTCACATACAACAACCTGGGCGATGATGGCTTGATAAGCCCAGAGGTTTATGTTGAGGGGGGGGATGTTCTTATAGGAAAGACATCACCGCCTCGATTTTTAGAGGAGCAACAGGATTTCCTCACACCGCAAAAGAGAAGGGAAACTTCTGTTACGGTAAGACATGGAGAGCACGGCTATGTGGATTTTGTAATGCTCACCGAATCTGAGAATGGAAGCAGACTGGTCAAGGTAAAGGTTCGTGACCCAAGATTCCCTGAACTGGGAGATAAATTCGCATCCAGGCACGGCCAGAAAGGAGTCATTGGACTCCTCGTTCCGCAAGAGAATATACCCTTCACGGCTAGTGGCATAACCCCTGATCTGATCATTAACCCCCATGCCATTCCTTCTCGGATGACTGTTGCGCATGTTCTGGAAATGATCGGTGGGAAGGTCGGAGCCATGGGGGGTAGATTCGTAGACGGCACTGTCTTCAGCGGTGAGAGGGAAGAGGCATTAAGGCATGCGCTCGTTAGGTCTGGATTCAAACACAACGGAAAGGAGGTCATGTATGATGGCAGGACCGGTAGGATCATAGAAGCCGAGATCTTCATCGGCGTGATATATTACCAAAAGCTTCACCACATGGTGGTCGACAAGATCCACGCCAGG
>CBDUXN010000290.1:0-1914 GCA_965371185.1 uncultured Thermoplasmata archaeon | reverse complement strand
TTATCATGTTACCACTCAGAGATTCAGTTGTTCGACCATGCTCTTCACGGTCTTCACGAATTTTGGCCCGTCAGCAGCCGAAAGCCAAACAGTCCAAAGTTTTTCCTCGTCTATTCCTTTTTTGGCCATCTTCTTCTTCAATTTCTCGATTCTATCCCTGCATTTGTAGTTCCCATTAATGTAATGACAAGTAGGAAATTCGCAGCCTGCAACCAAAACTCCTCCTGCCCCAAGCTCGAATGCCTTGTTTACAAAGGTTTTGTCGACCCTCCCTGCACACATGACACGAATTATTCGTATGTTCTCCGGGTATTGGAATCTGCTTACCCCTGCAACGTCAACCGCCCCCAAAGCACACCAATGGCAGCAGAACGCAACGATCTTCTTTTCAGGTTCTTCAACAAGTGCGGCTTCAACCTGCGCGATAATCTGCTCGTTAGTGAAATGAATGATGTCTATCGCATCTTTCGGACATTCTGCAGCGCAGGTTCCACAGCCCTTGCAGATGGCTTTGATAACCTCAGGCTTTTTGTCTATCAACTCAATGGCTCCGAATTCACAGACTTTGGCACAAAGGCCGCATTCATTACACATCTTGTGATCGATATCAGCAACTATGCCCTCTGCCTCAACATATCCTTTTTTCATAGGGATTGAAGCCCTCATGGCACAACCCATCGCCTCCTCCACACTCTCCCTCATGTTCTTGGGCGAGCGGGCACATCCTCCCAGGTAAAGGCCATCGGTTGCGAAATTTAAGGGCTTTAACTTGATATGCGCTTCCTGAAAGAATCCATCGGAATTGGTGGAGACCTTGAAAAGGCCCTTCAACCTGTCTGCAGTGTCATCACCTAAAAAAGCCGTGGTCAGCACAACCAAATCCGCGTTGATTTTCATCTCTCTCCCAAGTAAAACATCGTGAGCCTTTACTGCCAACTTCCCTTCCTCTTCACAAACTTCAGGTTTCTCCTCCTCAGGATACCTGATCAATATTATGTCGTATTTCTCGATTATATCCTTAAAATAGGGACTGTCCTTCCCTATTATGTTGAGGTCCTTGTAAAATATATAGACCTTTGCAGCTTCGTTTGCTTCCTTTATGGCTTTGGCGTTCTTGATGGAAATCAAACAGCCTATGTTGCAGCAGCCGCGCTCTTCATTCTTTGAGTTCACGCAGTTTATGATGGCAACACTATTTAGATCCCTCACATCTTTTTTCCTTAACCTCTTCTCAAGTTGAAGCTGAGTGACAACGTTGCCATATTTTCCATATCCAAATTCACCCACAGGCTCCATCTCCTTCATACCTGTGGAAACGATGATGGTTGAGATATCATGCTCCTCGCTCTGCCCATCCCTCGCCACATTGACCTTGAAGTTCCCGACATACCCTTTTACATCCTCTATCTCTGAGCCTGTGAAGACCTCGATGTTATTATTGCGGGTAATTTTTTCAATCCTGTGCTTTATAATATCATTTGCTTCCACTTCCCAGGGAGCGATTTCATCGATCTTGGTAAGCATTCCTCCAAGCTCTTCGTTTTTCTCCACAAGCTTCACATTGAAGCCCTGATCTGCAACCCCCAAAGCGGCTGTCATACCGCTTATCCCGCCGCCTATGACAAGGCAGTTCTTTCCAACCGGGATGCGAGTCTCCTTAGCAGGCTCGAGCAGTCTAGCTTTGGCCACTCCCATTCTTACAAGGTCCTTTGCCTTCTTTGTCGCCAGTGCTGGATCCGATCTATGAACCCAGGAGCTCTGCTCCCGAATAGAAACGAACTCTAAAAGATAAGGGTTGAGTTCTGCCTCCTTCAGGGTTGCCTTGAATGTAGGCTCGTGCGTTCTTGGTGTACAGCAAGCCACAACCACCCTGTTCAGCTTATGCTCGGCTATGAAATCCTTGATCTTCGATAG
>CBDUXN010000289.1:0-2025 GCA_965371185.1 uncultured Thermoplasmata archaeon | reverse complement strand
GAGTTTCTTGGGTATATACATGGTTTTATCCCAAGACTCCTTGCCCCAGATCCTGACCATTATGATCAACTCGAGATTAATCTATTAGGCCATCGCCCTTAAAAGAGGCATATAATGGCACCTCATATATAAATGTAATATTAAATATCTTTTCATATACATATAATAACGATTAATATCAATAGACCCCAAAAAATAACCCCCTAATCCGCAGATAAGTCCTCCCCACCCATGAATATCTGCTGTGCCATGGCATAAAGATCCTCCATTCCCGTCATTTGCTTCGCTGATATGGGAATCAGCTCCTTATATGTGCCGATAGCTTCCAAGGCCCTGAATAGTTCGATATTCAACTGTCCCCTCATATTTGGTGTTTCATCGATTAGAGCATCGTACACTCTATCAGGGTTTTTGGACCATTCCAATATACTATCTAACTGCTCCTCCCCCAACAAGTCTGCCTTACTGAGCACGTTGATGATAGGGATATAAAATCTGAACTGGGTTGTAGAACCAAGCATCACCTGCGATACGAAGTTGGAGGGTGTGGTGGAAAGCATGGGATCATATAGAAACACAATAGCAGAGCGTCTTTCGTTGAGAGCTTTGATGATGATGCTGCTACATTCTCTGAACGTGAACAATTCCATCTGTCCTGGAGTGTCGATAAGAAAGTAATCGCTGTTGATCTCATCCACCTGTTCTTTTATTTCATCTGTCCTCAAAGCGATCATGTCAGCAGCCACAATTTGCGCTGCATTCGGACCTAATCCGTGCTCTTCCATGATATCCGAGAGCACGAACCATTCTCTGACATCGATATCAGGGCCGTAGGGCAAATGCTCTACACCTGGGTCGAGATTTATTGTGGCTGCATCGTACCCCATCCTGTCCATCCAGAGCTTGAACCCTTGTGTGAGTGTGGATTTACCTGAGCCAGCAGTACCTACGAAATAAAGGAGTATACCTTCTATGCGAACACCTCATATGTAGTGTAGACTCACCGGGATATGCTCGTCCTCGCAAAAAGATTTTGCTATTTTCCACACTCTTTGCCCTCTATCGATTGGGTGGAAATGAACAAGAAAGGCAGAACATCATTCCCATGCCAGTCTCTCTAATTCCCTTTCCTTCTTAGTTTTTTTCTTAAACTCCTTGTAGTGATCTTTACAAAGATGAACGCGCCTTCCTGTATCGGACCTGAGCTTGAGGTTTGGAACCGCGGATTTTACCTTTTTAGTGGATAGGGATTTTCGGCCTTGTTCCTTGCAGCTCTCTACGCCGCACTTGTCTCCCTTGCCTTCTCTTGGCTTATGTTTCATGGCCATTTTATCCCCTTTGCATCTTGTGCATGGAATAATGTATTGATATTAATAATTGTCGAAACGGCTGGATGTCCAGTAATAGATTCAAAGCCCTGGCCTTCCTGGCGTTCCATACAAAATGGTTGTGATGAACAAGAACCATATGGAAGGTAATATAAACAACCCAATCGCACCCAAAATACCGATATTATCCACCACCAGAAAAGGACATACCAACCATGTGAGCACTCCATCCTTGACCATAAAATCGATGTAGCTTGACCTCGTATGTCTGCCTATCATCTTGTAGATGGAATAAAGTTGTGTGGGGATTCCAAGAATCAGGAAGAAGGCCAGATACAATGGAAGACCGTAAAGGTAGAGCTTAAATCCGAAATCCACCACGCCAATGCCGTCAAGCAGGAAAGGCAGCAGGAACATAACGATAAGTAAATACTTTATGAGCACCCCGTAAAGTAGGTTTCTGTCACGTATGCCGAGATTCTGCTCGTGACTATAGCCCCAAACCACTGCTCTAGTAGGCACTCTCAGCAGTCTGTCTGTTTCAACATCCTTGACCGCATTTCCCCATTGAATGAATACCTCGAACAGGAAGATGATTATCGCTGCCACAATTACCATAGGGTAGTTGAGAGTGTCTCCGATTGCGTTGAATTCTCCCATTGCAGCAGCGCCAAAGAGTACATAGAAGAACAGACCT
>CBDUXN010000288.1:0-2042 GCA_965371185.1 uncultured Thermoplasmata archaeon | reverse complement strand
GACTCGAGTTCCGACATATAAAATAACTTGGAAAAAGAGAAGGTTAGGGAAGATGTAGGGTATTGCAAGGGCACTGGAACCGCTGACTTGATGGTGGTTAGTTGGTGCCCTTTCTAATTTTAAATAAAAGGAGGGATAAAATGAGAATATCTCTAAGAAAGAATCATCCAGTTCAAATCTTCGTATTTATGATATGCGTAGTATTGATTTTCATTACTACATCGTGCTCATGCCAATACCAAAAAATGAATCCGGCACCAGATATAGATAAAGGTCCGCCTGTTCCGCCACCTCCAGCTTTGGACAACTCATGTTGGATGGCCACCGCTGCGAATATACTTGCAGGTGTAGGCTATGGCGATGGGAATACAGTACAACAGCGTGCAGATGATATATATGCGGATATGGTTGCCAACTATACGAAAGTAAACCGGGGTTGGCCGGATGCAGCACTACAGTGGTGGTTGGGCTCCGCCAACAATACCTGGACCAATAATCCCTACACTGTTGTCACCGTTCATGGTACCAAATCAATGAATCCTTGGAACGACTCGAACATCCCTCGAACAATGGGGAACGAGCTAAGGAGATGTCAGAGTGTAGGTCTTTGCTTCAGCTGGCCGGTTGCTGGTGCTCAGGTAGGATCAGGAGGCCATGCGACAACAGCATGGGGAGATAACTCTGCCAAAGGAACCCTCTCTGTCAATCCCACACAAATCCGAATGGCCGATTCAGATAGAGATACAGGAGGCAACATTCAGGTTTATACCTATGACGCCTACAACAATCCGAATCCGGGCGGCTCGAACGAAGGCAATGGCTGTTATTTTAATTTCAGTATTCCACATCCTTACATTAGATGTATTGTTACGCTTTGCCCGACCGACGATCCTTCGGACAACAAACAGACACAAATTGTGGTTGGCTCCTACAAAATCCATCAGAGTAGCACGATTGAAGCAACTGACCTACATTACAGGGTTGGCACAGACACAAGAATTCTCAGCTACAAAACAGAGATTGACTGGGATGATGATCTAACACCTTCGATAGTCGAAAGCCAACCCCAGAGAACAGAGCTAACAGTGGATTGGGACCTTACCAACAATCCGGTACCTTTCTGCGAATGGGTGACAATCACAACTGAGTTTGTCCTCCCAGCCTGGAATGCCATCGAATACAAAGATGTACATTTCACCTACCCAAAGCTCGAAATTGCAGAACGGATTCCTGACCTGTACTGGGCGCTTGAGACGCCAATAATCGAGAAAGCCTATACCATAGAGGATATTACAGGTGGATACGTCATTGGGAGTTTTGATGTGGTCAATCCTGAAGTCGAAGATAACAAAGGAATTATTGCCGAATACAGATTCATCCATCAATACCATTACAACCAAGATCCTGAGCTGCGTAAATTTATTCTGTCTGGGCTGGAAGGATTTTATGTTACAAATCTCAGATTTGGTCACACATATGGAATTCCTACAATCAAAGAACTTTGGGAGTTCGAAAAATGGTTGACCAAAATCGATGAAGGAATTCCCCTCGAAGAAAAGAAACATGAAATCATAATCGACTGGGAGGGCCAGCTCCCTTATCCAAAGGGGATGGACATCAGAGACGTGATTAAGTATATTAAGCAAGAAAAACGGTAAAAGAAAAGAGGATAAAAAAAGAGAGTGCATCGCTATAGGAAGTGGCAGCCTTTCATCAGTTAATATGATTTGAGATCTCAGGTTTTCAGTGACGAGTAATCACCAAAAAGGTTCTCCGTCGTTACCACTTCCCTCTCCATTGTCGTAACCACATTCCGCACACCCAGTTGACAGTTTTACGAGACAGGAATATGATTATTCCACCATGAAACTGACAGGGATTTTCATAACTATAGTTATTTGCTTGTCTTTGCTTTTAGGTGGATGCGTGGAACAAGCTTCACCTTCACCTACTCCAGCACCAGAACCCGTAAAGCCACCTACCACACCTACAGTTCCCTCGGCTCCCGTAGAGCAACCGGTTTATAAACATTCAGAACTAGT
>CBDUXN010000287.1:0-2072 GCA_965371185.1 uncultured Thermoplasmata archaeon | reverse complement strand
AGAGTAGATCATATGATTCCTTAATCCGCTTAAGTTCATCAAGTTGTTTATTTGTCAACTTCTTTTTTACAATCTCTTCTCCAGCCTTGATATCCACGATCTTACGCTTTACCAAGTCTTCGGCCAGAATCTTGTAAAGCTCATCCAATTCATAAAGAGATTTATATTGAGAATCCACCCCGATCTTGTCCTTTTCTATGGTTTTTACACGCTCCCTCAATCTGTCGAATTCCGCGTAGAGGTCGCGCATGGGCTCCATCACTCCCAGGGCCTGTGTTGATATCTCTGAGGTGAGAGGAATTTTTGCCTCAGCGGTTTCTTTTTCTGCAGTCTCAATACCTTTATTGATGCCATGATTAATGATGTTATAAAGCCCTGCCAGAGATTCCTTGTTTTCTGCATAAACAACGATTTTTAGCTCAGAAGGCGTCTCGTCCTTATTCTTTGCGGTCACTATCAGCTCGCCTGCGTATTTCAATCCCGTTTCGTCAACTGAATAAAATTTTGTAGTTGCTTTGTAATGCTCTTCATTTGTTTCCTCTGATGAAACAATATGGCACTTTTTCTTAATAATGTCCAAAGCGAGATTTCGGCATTTTTCCCCTGGAAGGGGAAAATCCTCCACTATTTCCTCAGCCCTAAGGAGGGTGCTCGTGACAGTCTCCCATTCCTCTTTTTCTATCTCCATACCCCTCAATACAGGCCATGTGATTTTTATCGTCTCCGGTTTTAGCCGGTGTTCCTCGTACTCATCGATACCAGGATTATAGTAGTCAACCCTACCGAGAACCTGGGCTTCACCCCCTTTTTCGGGTTTTGGAATCAGGCTGAATTTCACGGTATTGGAGTCATAGGGTCTGATTACTGGGAGGCTCTTTTTCTCCTTTTCGAGGGTGAATATTTCATTTGAGAGGGATGGTTTGATGAACACATCGCTTAATGGAAAAGCGGTTCTATTATCGATGGTTACCTGATAATATAAACTTGCACCATTGTGACCCACTGCCGAGGTGATCTTCACCTCACCTCTAGGTCTAACCTCCACAATTTCGTGAGGAAGTTCTCTTTTTTTCCTCTTCTTGTTGAGGTAATAGTAAATGTAAAGCAATCCCAGTCCCACCGCTAATAACACCTCCCCATACCATACGTACTCTATCATTGGTGTAGAATCAGTACCATAAACAAGAAGAAGGAATATGTTAATCTGGAGAATATTAAGAAAAATTATGATAAGAAAAATCATGATTGAAATTCTCTTCCGGGACATTCATCTGCCTCTTTCGAACCCTCATAGCCCACGATATACAATATGTTTAATAGGATATGAAAGTTTCTTATAAATGTTTTGGAAAGGAGATGAGGGTAAAACCTGGACTTTCCTCTTCAACCCCCCCAATTCATTGTATTTTCGCTTTTTATAAAATCAGTCGAGCTAAAGGTTAAGAAAAATTTATCCGAACATGATGCGGAATATCTCTGCACCAGCGACGAAAGTACCTATCACGCTACCGATATTTGCCAACGCAGCCACCATTAAAACCCTTAAAACCCTATTGTTGAGGAATTGTTTCGTTGTCTCTAATGTGCTCAGATCTTGGAAGTCCTTCACAGTTGGAGTTCTGACCTTTGCCTCAACGGCACCAGCGAACCATCCTGCAGCAACAGCAGGATTCAATGATGTGAAAGGCGCAGCTACGAAGGCAGTAAGTATGGAATATGGGTGGCCTCTGGCAAGTGCAGCTCCCACCGCTGAGAAAACGCCGTTGATAAGAAACCATGTTAACATCACCCGTTTCAAATTGTCCCAGTACTCAGGGTCCTGAGAAAGGAGGCCGTTAACCACGAGCCAGCCCATTAAAACAAAGAACAGAATCGGTATTGAATAGGCTATAACCTTCCCCAGTCTTAACCTCTTTTGCGGCACGGCGTTCAGATCTTCAAATGAGGGTGTATCATCTATGCTCGCCAGGTTCTTTTTAATGCCCTTCAGATGTCCTGCGCCAACAACAGCCACGACCTTACCCTCCTCAGAAAGGGTTGATAATTTCTTGGCTATATATGCGTCCCTCTCA
>CBDUXN010000286.1:0-2085 GCA_965371185.1 uncultured Thermoplasmata archaeon | reverse complement strand
GTATCGCCTATTGCAAATATGGAGCTTCCGAGCATGGACATGCTTGCAAGGCCAAACTTTCTTGTGGCCGATATAGCTTCCTCAAGTTCAGGCGATAAGAGACCTGTGCCCCTGGAAAATGCCAAGGAAAGCCACATCATCTCTTTCATTCCAGGTTTTTCTATCAATTGCGAAAGGCATTCATATCCATATTCGTTAATTTTATTTCTACGGTCAGGATGGGTGATTATGTCCTGGGTGGACAGTTCCTTCCCCACCACACAGAGTACAATATCCCTGTCTTCAATTTCCAGGTCTTCAAGGATACCAAAGGGAGGGCAACCTTCTCTCTTCCTGATGACAATACCGCCTACAGATTGCGGCATCACATCTCCAAGACCTGAGCCGCAGGTTATCTCTGCCCAATGGGCTATGCAGACTATTTCATCTCTTGAAAGGTCCAAACCCAAAGCCTCGACCAAAGCCAAGGAAGAGCTCAAAGCTCCTGCCCCGCTCATCCCGAAACCTTGACCTTGCGGCAGTTCCAATACACTTGAAACCTTTACCTGAAAAGGTTCATCGCCAATGATTTTACTTATTGCAAATTCCGTTACTTTGGCATCAGCCTTGTTATTGTTAATTTGAACCTCGACGCTCTTTTTTTCCGACTCAGAAACCTCAACTGTGGTATGAGCACCTTTAGACAGACAAATGCCAGCACCTCTAGAGCCCCTTTGCCTGATATCCACTGCCTGATCATGAATCGCGAAAAAGCCAGTTACATGGCCGGGAACGAATGCACAGGCCCTCAACAAATGTTCACAACCCTATCCAAAATTCTCTCCGCTATTTCTTCCTTTCTGTCGAAGATCTCTTCGACCTTCTCATCTTTGCCTATAATGTACACACTATTGTTATCCTGGGTGGCGTTGGAGATGTCGTTGGCAACCATCAACTCCAGCCCAATCTCCTTCATTCGCTTTTTTGCCTTTTCTACGAGCTCTTCTTTTTTGACCCGAAACTCGGCCTTAAATCCCACCAAACAGCATTTTGATTTTCTTCTTATTTCCTCGATTATCTTCGGGTTTTGCCTCAATTTTAGGGTAAGCTCTTCACTGCCAGAAGGTATCTTGCCATTGCGCTTCTCAACTGAGTAATCGGAAATCGCGGCGGGGATTATAACGATATCATGATTTATCCCATTGATCATTCCTAGTAATCCATGAACCGATTCGAATCGTTTTGTATTGATGAACCCAGGTAATTGAACCTGAGACCTACCCATCCACAGCTCTACCTCACTCCCTCTTTCGTAAGCGTTCAGTGCAAGTTCGACACCGGTTCTCCCCGTGCTCCTGTTTGTTATGAACCTAACATCGTCAATTTCTTCTGCTGTCGAACCTGCAATCACGAGCAATTTTTTCCCGTTTAAATCTCTGTTGCCTAACGTTCGAATGACCTTCTCGACTATTTCCTCTATATCTGGCATCTTGGCCTTGTGCTCCTCGATTTTAGGTTCAATTATTTGGATGCCGATACCCCTGAGTTTTTCGATATTTTCCATGACAATCGGATGATTGTACATAGAGATATGCATCGCCGGGACTATGATAACAGGTATCTTGGAGCCAATGGCAGTGGTGGCGAAGGTAGTGACGCTTGTGTCGTCTATGCCATAGGCGATCTTTGATATGGTGTTTGCTGTGGAAGGAGCTATCAGAAGCATGTCAGCCTTATTTTCCACTTCCCCGCACAACTCGACATGTTTGACTTTTCCATCTATCTTTGTTATCGGGGCATTTCCTGTCGCAAATTCCAGGGAATAAGGATGTATTATCTTTTGCGCAGATTGGCTCATAACAGGATACACTTTTGCCCCGTGCCTTAACAATTCCCTTGAGAGTTTTACCGTCTCTACCGCAGCTATGCTACCTGTCACGCCTAAAACGATTCTCTTTCCCTTCAACTTGCCACTTTTTGTGCAGTAAAGCTCTCTGCTCGGATGCATCACGCTATGAATGTATTTATAGGATTTAAGGGTAATGGGTTTTATATTCGTTTTATTGAGGTAATGTCAAGGCCTTTTATCTTAACCATTATCGATAT
>CBDUXN010000285.1:0-2185 GCA_965371185.1 uncultured Thermoplasmata archaeon | reverse complement strand
GTTTCAAATATTACAAAATATGTTTTCAGAATTTTCACAAACGAGGACAACTCCACAGGATACAACATTACTTATCAAAACGGTTCGGCCGTAATCTCAAATTTCAACAATACTTTTGAAGAGAACATGACATCCAACATTTCGATAATCCACGATAATGGTGAGGTTCTCACTGTAAAAGTTTCGAAAAGCAAATACCTTAGCGATATTGACTATTTCAATGTGCATGCCTTCACATGGAAGGAGATGGGCAATAGAACTTATCACGATTATGTATCCGAGGTACCCGGTCATCCAGGGGAATCTGGTGTTGTGGATCAAGGTGATGGCGCTGCTGAGGAGGAAGGTCTCCTTGATATGTTATGCGCCAATTGGTTACTTCTCCTCATAATTTTGTTCATAATTATCGTCGTTATCACAGTGATCGTTTTGAAGCGTTAAAGAGGGAAATAATTTTTATGATTCAATCCTCCCGCTCTTGAATCCTTGTAATCCAGATATGGTAGATATAGATCAGCGAAAAGAATATTATCGTGAAGGAAACCATGAAGAATATGTTGGCGTATCTGAGACCGAAGGTCGGCCTTACAAAAACCACATAGGCCGCTCCTGCCAGGAACATCAGGATCAACAAAGACGCGCTGATCACAACTATGACAATTACCTTTTCCTTTGATACATCATCCAACATGTTCACATCTTCTCCACTTGGCTCACGATGCTCTCCGCGATCTTGGGCCCTATCCTGGGAATGGCAGCCAATCTCTTTACAGAAACGCCCCGCAGCCCCTCCATTGTCCTGAAACCTGAACTGGAGAGGGCCCTTGCCCTAACTCTCCCGATCCCTTGGAGCTGGGTGAGGGGCAGAATATCCCTTTTTACGCCATATTTCAACCTTGTCACGATCTCCTCGATTCTCCTGCAGTATGGGGATTTGAACAGCCTTGCCAATTCCAGCATGGAGTATGTGATCCATTCAGCTGTCTCCACCCTGTTCCTTATGTCCCCGGGCCCTACATTGAACTTCCTCACTATCTCATCCTCAGAGACCTCGGTAACCCAAGATTCCAAGAGCGAAGCGGTTTTCACCTCAGCCAGGAACCAGTCGAACTCGTTCTCATCTTGTGGTACTGGGGCAAGGAAATCCTTCTCGTTCTCCATGACCTTTGCGGTGACCCAGCCGTAATCCCCCCTTCCGAGGTAGAGCTTGAGCATGTCGGGGGTGGAGCAAACTGCATGGAGAATAGGGAGTTCAAAGGTCTTTCCATCTGCCATGTTCTCGATGGCCGACCTGAGCTTCACCGCAGAAAGTGGATCGATGTAAAGCGATGACGTCTTTTTTCCAAAGCTTGTTGCATGGTATTTTCCATCATAGTGTACCAACTCGTTTTCATCTAGGAACACAAGGGTGGTCTGAATTCTGCCTGATATCGTCCATATGTCCTCGAGATGTGCGAAGAACGTGCCTTGAATGAACCTGTCGATTTCCTCCTCGCTTTCAGCTATCTCCGAGGCTATTAAAGCTAAAAGATGGTTTCTCAGTGCCGGCTCAGCTCCCAGCTTGGATGTTATTGCCTCCGTGTCGCTTAGCAGGTAGTTCTCAAGGAGGAAATCCTTCTCCTTCGAGGATTTGGCGAGCAGTACGGCCTCACCCACATCGTCGTATCTAGGCCTTCCCGCCCTGCCCGACATCTGCTTTATTTCGAGATTGGGTATGGGGATGGAGCCGAAGTTTGGATCGTACCTCCTGTAATCCCTGATGATCACCCTTCTTGCAGGAAGGTTTATACCAGCAGCCAGGGTGGGTGTGGCAACGATGCATCTGATATGACCTTCTTTGAACGCTTTTTCAACGCTCTTCCTCTGCTGGTTCGTTAGACCAGCATTGTGGAATGAAGCGCCGTTTTTGATATAGGATGCCAGCCTCTTTCCGATGATCGTGGGCTCGCTCTGCCTCTCTAGAATCTCTTCGGCCACATCTCCCAGAGCTTTGAGTTCATCATCATCGAGAACGGTTGCGATTTTCTTACCCACCTTACCGGCCAGGGCCTCGGTGGATTTACGGTTGCTAACGAATACCAGGCACTGGTACCCGCTTTTCACGGTATCCATTATAAGGGACTGCGCCTCATCCACGACAGGCTCCACATCATGAACCGAATAGTCAATGAACTGGATCTCGTTC
>CBDUXN010000284.1:0-2192 GCA_965371185.1 uncultured Thermoplasmata archaeon | reverse complement strand
TGTTCGATAACCAGAGAGTCATCGCTTGCTATTGTGCCGTAATTTGGCGTGGTACCGTAATGAAGCTCACTATCACTTTCTTCATTGGTTGTCCAGATTATCGTTTCAGTGTGCTCCCCCACCTCTAGTAATCTTGGGCCTGCGAGTATCCTGGGTGGTTTTTTATCGGCAGGAGGCTTTGTAATGAAGCTATAATCATCTGAAACGTTTTCATTGGCGTTGGGACTAATATCCTTGGATCGAACTCGATAATGATACGTTGAAGAAGGAGTGAGACCGGTCAGCGTGATGTTGTGTACCAACACATATTCACCTGATGGATCTTTCGGTTCCCTAGAGCCGTAATTTGAGCCGTATTCCACCGTGCCTTCGCTCTCCTCGTCAGTTGTCCATTCTATTGTAGCTGTTTTATCCGTCAAGATGGTCACTTTGGGGCCATCTATGATGCGCGGGGGGGTATTATCAACAGGGCCTGTGGTGTTGAATTTATAACTCTCACCGCCCTCTATAAGTGTATTACCATCTGGATCTGCGGATACCAATTGATAATAGTATACAGTGGAGGGGTATAAACCTGTTATCTTCATGGAATGACCAAACCAATAACGGCTAAGATCCGAAACATCATTCCAATATTTGGGGTCCTCATTGGGGTCCTCATTGTATCTTAAGATGATGTTGCTCGGCTCGTCAGTCTCCCAGACAAAGGTTGCAGTTGTTTCTGTTATGTCCTTCACCTTTAGCCCTGATATGATAGGTGGTGTTTCGTCAGGCTCTTCATCTGTTGTAAAGTTATTGTCTTCACTGTAGTTATAATTCCCGCTTGCATCTGTAGAATTGACTCTAAAATGGTATGTTTTAGAAGGTTCCAGATTGAATAAAGTTATGGTATGTTTCAACATTAACTTAAAATCACTCTTGACAGCTCCATATTCTGAGGTTAGACCGTACTCTACAGAACTATCGCTAAGCTCGTTCGTATACCAGAATATGGTTGCGGTTTTGGTGCTTGTAGGTGCCACCACAATATTCGTTATCTCAGGCGGCGTTGTATCAGGCAAGACCTCGGTTATGAAATTTCGGATAGGACTTTCACCTGGACCGTAACCCTGCTTGTCATAGCCTTTTATCTTGTAAAAGTATTCTGTATCCTCCTCCAAATCGGTAAGTGTAATGGAGTGGTTAAAAACATAGTTATCTAAGTCGCTCATCGCTTGGTCAAGTTGGTCTTGGCTCTTACCATAATCTATGATGCTATTGGCTTCCTTATGTGTTAACCACGAGATTGTGGCGGTTACACCGCTAATATGTTCCTCAATATCCGATATTATCGGAGGTCTGTCATCTTCCTGCTGAGCCACTCTCACAGCCTCGTAGGCATCCACCATGCCCCACCCGTATTCGTAGTTATAAACCTCGTCATATTCTGTTGAGGGTTCGATACCGTGTGGCATCTCTGCCGTCTCATGCAAAATCTCCTTTACTCTTTCAGGTGTCAAATCTGGATTTGCCTCGAGCATCAGAGCGATCACACCTGAGACATGGGGGGTTGCCATGGAGGTGCCTGAATATGGAACAGAGGCTCCAGGGGTATCTGATTTTGCAGACATAACGTTAACACCAGGTGCCACAACATCGGGTTTCAGTTCATCAAGAGGATCTTGATCGCCATCATCTAGCCTTGGTCCTATGTTGGAGCTACCCCATATCTGATCATCACTTCTGGTCACGGTGCCCATATCATCGATTGCTCCCACGACAATGGCCTTATCAGCTGCAGCAGGAGGGGGGATTCTATTTGTTCCATCGTTCCCTATGGCAACAACAACGATCAGTCCAGCATCCACAGCTTCGTTGACAGCCTGAGACGCAGCGTCTGAGCCGTCGCTGTTGTAATTTCCTCCTATACTCATGCTCAATAACCTGATGTCAAACTCGTCCTTATGATCAATGCTCCAGTCTATCCCCCGAATGACCTCGCCCATAACACCGGAACCCCACCTCTCCATGACCTTGACATCGACAAGTCTAGCTAAAGGGGCTACACCTCGGAAGTCATACTTCCCGTCATCGTCATCGTCAATAGGGGCACCTGTACCCATTGCGATCCCAGCCACATGTGTACCATGTCCTGGAACTCCAGAGTCATCGGGATTCCACGATCCATCCTCAACCCAGCCGATATGGGTAAC
>CBDUXN010000283.1:0-2225 GCA_965371185.1 uncultured Thermoplasmata archaeon | reverse complement strand
TAGGAAAGAAACAAAACGCTCAATATAATAAAAGGGCTAGCAACCAGAGACACTGTCAGCCCATCTATTCTTATTTGCTATGATACTATTTAAGCTGCGACATGCGAATAAGGCAGCGCGCCGGACATTGAAACCGTTCACAAATTTCATGTTTTTTATAACTCACTGAAACTACATAATTTATGGAGTGAACAATTTTTTCGAATTGGCAGATAAAGGGTTGTTGAGTTGTACAACGGTTGTAGTAGTCTACGAGCGAAAATGGGGCAGTTTTAGGGGTGCTTCGTGCGCGTCTCAGTGTGCCAACTCTGGGCCTAATTGGCTGGTGGGACGGGTCCGAAACATTTTTATAGATGCCGTATCTATTTCTAATAGCTTTCTCCGTGCGCGATCTGAATAAATAGCTCATCGCAAGATAGTCAAGTTGACGAGGTGGGAGAATACTGACTTCGAAGAACGCCTTCGCAGTGGATAGGCGTTCTTCGTCATGCTAGCGCTCGCTTCGGGCACACTAACGATCTGGTTTGTGTAGGCATCTATTCGCCATTAGCTGGGTAAGTTTGGGGGAAGTCATCGACCGGAACGCCCGAGTATTCATCGGCTCCAATATCGAAGCCACTGCCAAGAGGTCGTGGGTCGCCATCAATGTCGTTTTCCACATCAGCTCCTATTCCTGCATCGATATTTCTGGAGTCGCTGGTAAGATGATAATCGAAGACCTGATACGTGCACGGTGTGTCTGCCACGGCTGTCATATCCCCCCAGGTAGTTATGGTAGTCTCGGTATTGGAAATGATATAGAAATGCAGGTACTGGCTCGTGTTTGGATTAATACTTAGGCCAGACAAGGCCTTCGGCTCAAACGAAGCATAGGGATCAGTGAGAACGGACCGGCAAGTGTTGGGATCATAGATGATACTATCAGCCGTTCCGCCCGGAGCTGGCTTAAAACCTGGAGCCCAATCGACATTATCACGTACTTCAGAGTCGCTGCCATTGTCTACGAAAGCATTGATCTCTGCGGCAGAATCGTACCACTGTGATGTATCCGCATCGTAGTAGTTTCCTATAGTATTGGCGAAAAAGTCATTGTTGGCGAAGAGTGCGGGATCAGACATATCTAAATTTTCGACATGGCCACCATTGATATTAAAAGCAATAATGTTATTGCAGACCCAGATACCCGCCCACGATTCGTCGGTAGGCCACCGTATAGAACGGCCATTTGCAACTCCTCCTCCGGATAGGCCAACATTGTATACGATTGTGTTGTGTGCAAGACGGCCACTAAAACTGTAAATGTTGGCAAAGAAACCGCCGCCTTCGTTCGCATCGTTGCCACAGAACACATTATTTACAACCGTCCCACGACCACCATACTTCTTAAATATTCCTCCACCGTTATTGTGGGCAATGTTTCCAATGAGGAGGTTTTCCTCGAGATGATTATCAAAGCCGTTTACATAAATGCCACCACCATTTCCGCCGGACAGATTAGATGCGATAATATTGCCTCGCACATCACTGGCACCGCCACCCCAGCCATAAAAGGACAAGGCGCCACCATCGCAATCTGCGAAGTTGCAGGCAAATACATTGCCTGATAGAAAATCCCAACAATTATTGTGACCGCCCATTGCCCCACCACGATTGGCGGCGCTGTTCTGGATGAAAGTATTTCCTGTGATCTCGCTGCCAATATTGTAGTGCAAGGTGTTTGACCAGAGGGCGCCTCCGCTGCCGCTTATACCTAAAGAGGGACGCACACGAACAGCCTGATTCTTGTGAACATAGTTGTCCAAAAGCAACGCATAGCACTCCTCAAGAGCGATCCCACCGCCAATCTCAGCGCTGTTATTCACCATTTCACAATCAACGACTGAGGTAGAAGATTGATTACCGATAAAGATACCTCCGCCAAGCGTTCTATAACCGCTCCTTTCAATCGTATTGTCATATAACACACATTTCGAAAGAATGGGTGCGTTTCCGAAACCAGAAACGTAGATGCCTCCCCCAAGATACTGATGATCACCATGCATGTAAGGTGGCGCATAAGTTCCTCGACCTCCTGTAACGACAAGGCCATCGATTTGGCAGATGCCTTGCCCTACAATTGTTGAACCTTGATACCCCCCATGAATTACCGTGTTGTGGGCTTCAAGATTTCTCGACCAATCCAGAGGATCAAAACCACCGTATAGACCGACTCGAGGAAGGGTGAC
>CBDUXN010000282.1:0-2242 GCA_965371185.1 uncultured Thermoplasmata archaeon | reverse complement strand
GATCAAATCGTTGTTGGCACGCGGTCTGTGCCTGATGCTGGCCTTTATGTTCCTGTTCGACCCGTTCAGCCTGCAGACCTGGGCCGATCAGTCGAATTACTACAGCACGCTTAACGACCGGATGGAGAAAATCTGGGGACAGTATAACGTTACGATTACCTATCTTTACGACGATAACGGGATTCTCCTTGACATGGTGGGCTGGAATACAGCACACACACAGAATAACACGGTAACAAGAGTTCCGGATGGATTCGGTACCTACCAAGGTTATGACGATGTTACTTCAGTCGCAGCAGGATGGGTTTTTGACCAGGCCCCATCGATACCGCTGGTCTTAATAGGTCCGCCGGATCAATTCGGTTATGGGGATCCCGGAGATGAAATTTGGTTTAACTTGACGATCACCAGCAAAGAGAGTGTGGACGATTGGTTCGAGATACTTAACCAGTCCCTGCCAAATGGTTGGACGGTGGAGATATTCGAGGAGGATATGATAACTAAAATTACAGGTCCCATATTCATTACTGCTGGCTCCTCGTACAATATCACGGTGAGGATTACAATCCCAACGATCTATCCGACAGGCGATTTTGATAACACCACCATAACCGTGCGTTCAGCGGGAAATAACCCTGCAATCGCATTCTCTGTCAATGTTCAACCGAGGGTTTATGCGTATTTAGAACCTGAAAAATATGTTACACCAAGCCAAATCAATGTCAATGGGACAGGGTTTGACGAAATAGCCACGATAACATTGAACGTTTCAGGCAGAGGCGTTGGCACACCTGTATATACCCCACAGGATGTGGTTTTCCTTATTGATAACTCTGGCAGTATGAATCAGGCTCCTTGGAACAGCGATCCAACAGGTGAGCGCTTCAAGGCTGCAAGGAACTACACCGATAATCTAGGAGAAAACGATACAGCAGCTGTTGTGACATTTCATGATAGCGGGGCATGGTTGGCAAGGGAGGATACTGGACAACCAGCCGAACATCTGACCAACGATTTTGTACAGGTAAGAGATACCATAAACTATACTTCTGGTATCATAAACGGCGGAACCGACATCGTAGGTGCCATGTATGTTGGAATTGATGAATTGACTAACTATGGTAATGACATACATATTTGGGTTATGATCCTATTAACGGATGGAGCGGACAGCGTTTATCCTTCAGGTCATCCAATTTGGGACTCTATTATTGCTGAATGTGTAGCCAACAACATTACCGTGTTTTGTATAGGTCTGGGTTCTGGTGCTGATATGGATTTATTGAATAAGATTGCAGAAGGGACCGGTGGGACAGCCTACCCCGCACCTGATCCATCATACCTAGATGATATATATCAGGATATAGCTTCGCGTATCAGCCAGATCGCAGGATATGATCTCGATACGACCGACGCATCGCCCATGATCAGGGATGTGTTGCCACCTTGGATCGATTTTGACCCCGGGAGCTTCATCGATCCTGCAACCGGTAATCCTAGAGTCCCTGATGTTTTCTACCAGAACGCATCAGGATATTGGATACTTGAATGGAACGTGAGCAAAATTTCATTGGGCGAAACTTGGTCGGTTAGCTTTAACATTACATCGAGTTTGAGCGGATATCTCGAGGCAAACAACTACACAGCTTCTAGAATCAATTATACCAATTGGGCCAGCTCAAAAATAGAAAAGTTTTTCCCGAAAACCATGATAAACGTGATGATCGGCGAACCTCTACCGCCAGAACTTTTCATAGAGGTCGTGGATGATTTGGGCAATCCAGACGGTAAAGGTGATAATATTCGTATAAATTGGACACCACCTTCCACACCCAATACCGATTACTACCTCATATACCGCTCTACATCTCAAACAGACTTTGATTTTTCATCACCATGGATAAACACTAAAACCGACTCTGATCCTTGGGGTGGAACCGAGGCTGCAAGGATTTCATGGAACTTTACAGGTGATGCAGGCACCTCCCCGCAAGAACACTACTATGCCGTGAGAACGGTTAACACCGGAGGCGAGGTCAGCGATACGAGCAGGACCGTAGGCATGTTTACCACTACATTCGAGCCAGGCACCTCAACGTTCTCAATTCCCTTGGAACCGTTGCAGCCTAAGTCGACGGACGCATATTTAACGGATATGAATGCCTTCTACCTCAAATGGATGGATCCAACAGATCATGTGTGGAATAAACATGGAGATGGAGGCGTAAACGACACGATAATG
>CBDUXN010000281.1:0-2279 GCA_965371185.1 uncultured Thermoplasmata archaeon | reverse complement strand
ATTTTAATGAAGCATTGGCTCCGCAATATTTCGTATCAGCTAAAATGAGCTTCCGGTGTGTCAAGCCTATATTCAGCGGTCAAGTCATCTTTGAGCCGTACCCGTATAAAGCGAATCATTCGGATAGAGGCGAGATTCTTATATTTCCTCGCTATAGGAACTCTGTGAAAAGGAATATACCAAAACTTTTTTATATCAATCTCATAAATCTAATCTGCGACGAATTCCCCAACTGCTTTGTTAGAGCCATAGGCACAGCTAATGGTGCATATGATATATATGAAATATCGAAAAATAACTATATAAACTGGGTCGGAAAGAGTGAGAGCATTCAGGATCTGATTGACAGTTGCCAGTCAGCTATTGTTGCGGTGGGAAGCCAATCAGCACCACCGAAGATTAGTTTGCTCCAAGGAGTGCCGACATTTATAATGGGTCATGAAAGAAGAAGGCACATTACTAATGATAATTGGATGAGGACAAAAGTAGCATTTTATGAGATACGAGGAGATTCTTACGATAATTTTGATTCCACAGACTGTATGGGAAAAATTATGGAATTCATAAAGGAGTGCAGATGAGAGTGCTACTGCTTTTCCCTATGGCAGATGGTCAGACTGGTCCTGCAATCAAACATGCCTTCGAGCAACTAGGCCATGAGGTAATGGTTGTGGATGCGAAACGTACGCCAGGGAATTCTTTTTTAATGGCATCTACATTTGCACCAGAGCTTGTTTTCTGTTCAAGAACCCCGGCATTAGCAGGACAGGTTGCTCAGATAAAGAGCAGGCTTAAGAATACTAAAACCTGTATGTGGAATGTCGATACTAGGGATACACTCAATGAATGGGAGCATCTTTTCCCACTTATCAGGGCCGTTGATTATCATTTTATAATAGGAACCAACCTATTATCTGAGTGGCGGAGAGAGCTGAATGCGAAAACATTCTGGTTACCACAAGGTTTACAGAACGAAGTCTATGATAAGCCACGCTCTTTAACTGAAGAGGATCGACAGAAATATGAATGCGATGTGTGCTTCTGCGGTAGCATTCCGCCACCTGGGAGATACCATCATGATCGCCCACCGATCATTGAAGCAATACAACAGGCTGGATTCAAGCTGAATATTTGGGGCAGTGGGGGAGCACCCCAAGTCTATAACGAGGAGCACAACAAGCAAGTCGCACTGGCAAAAATCAATCTCGGCATCAGCGGCTGGCCCGATGCTGGCAAATGTGTATCAGTAAGGGATTACAAAATACTGGGTGCTGAAGGTTTTCTTTTGGAGCGGTGCGGCGACGGCCTGAAGGACCTCTTGCCATTGAACGGATCGGGGCGAATACTTGACTGTTATGATTCGGAGCAAAGCCTCATTGAGAAGATTAGTTACTGGCTCACAAATGAGGACGAAAAGAAAAGTGTTGCGGAACGAGGGTACAAATGGGTGCATGAGAAAGCCACCTACATACATCGGATTAAGATGGCCCTCAATTATATGGAGATGTAGTTATGAAACTACTGATGGCAACATGCGCAGATGAGAATATTATGGAATATGCACACTACACGCTCCCGATCTTCAGAATGTACGCCGAAAGATGGGGCATCGAGTTCAAGGTTCTGGATGACCAATCCTACAATAAAATGGGCAATGGCATGTGGAATTTCAGGACGATGGAGTTCTACGAACTGCTTGAGATTTATGACAGGATATTTTATCTGGATTCCGATATTGTGATAAACAAAAGTTGCCCTAATATTTTTAATATTGTTCCCTGCGATATGGTGGGACTTGTGCTGGAAGATAAAGGTTCAAGGTTAAAAAACAGGAGAGGAAGAATTGCACAAATAAAAGCAGCCTTCGGTGGCAATGAGCGCTGGACAGAGGATCTTCTTAATGGAGGTCTCTACGTTGTATCCAAGATTCATCGTGATATTTTCACTAAGATAAACGGGCAATTTTGGAATGGCCCAAGTTGTGACGGCAACCATTATATGTATCAGATAAAAAAACAGGGCCACAAATATATCGACCTTGGTTATAAGTGGAATCATATGTCGATGTTTTCTGAGCCGTGGAATGGAAGCGCCTCGAGATTCGATTCCTATATAATCCATTATGCAGGGGCTGCCAAATTTCCTAATATGGGTAAACGAAATAGGGTTCAATTGATTAAAGATGATATTAAAAACATTTACAATGAATAAAACAAAGCTACATGTTTACGGTAAATACATGGGGGATATTAAAATTATCTATGATGTTCTTGAAGAGT
>CBDUXN010000280.1:0-2288 GCA_965371185.1 uncultured Thermoplasmata archaeon | reverse complement strand
ACCTTTGAACTCCCGTAAACCGATCTGCAGTCGGACACATAGCCTCTCTGTCACCCCGGCATTTTGTAATATGTTGTCTAAATTCCTTTCAAAGATTTAAATGTTGGGGTTAGTCCTTCGAGAACCATAATATATCCCAAAACTAATAGGGATTGGGCAACGATAGAAGGAACCTTCAGGAGCAAATAAAATGCTGTTAAAGCTCTTTGGTAATGTGCAGTTCATCTACGAGTTGGCACTTGCAGAACTGGAGCTAGAGGCTTTGGGAGTGGAGTTCAAGGTTATGGATAATCTCAGGAGCTTCGAATGCGAGAAATCATATGATACAAACCATCTAAGAAAGAGGCTGGCGTATTTCGAGAATGTGGATGGCGAAACCTCAGATTATGCCCGTATCGTGAGCCATAACCGCACACGCTCCCCTAACCAGTACTTGACGCACTGGGTCTACCCCTACAAGGGCAAGTACCACCCGCAGATGATAAGGGCCTTGCTGAATGTGATAGAAGCCAAGAAGGGGAATATGATCCTTGATCCATTTGTTGGAAGCGGCACCACTTTACTCGAATGCCAGCTATTGGGAATAGATTGCATTGGCATCGATGTCTCCCAGGTCTGCACCCTCGTCTCAAAAGTAAAAACGGAGTCAATCGAAGTTCTGGAAGAGATAGAGGAGATAAAGGACAGCCTGTATGAGGCGGGCAGAGAGACCACTTTGTACAGTTTCGAGGGGGATAAGGGCTCGAAAAAAGGAGGGTTAAGCGAGGCCATTAAGGACATAAAGAATAAGAGGGTAAGGAATTTCTACAAGGTCGCTGAGTTAATTGCACACAGCGACAGGAGCAGGAGAAGAAGAAAAGATTTTTACAAATCTTTCAAGGATAATGCAGAGAAGATGCTGGGATCCGCAGAAGATTTCAGGAGGGTTGTGGAAGAATTGAAGCTACCCCTTGGAGACGTGAGGATAGAAATCGGAAATGCTCGAGCCCTGGATTTAGATGATGAAAGTGTGGATGGCATAATAACCTCACCGCCCTACTCCATTGCACTGGATTATGTCAAGAACGATGCACATGCCCTGGAGGTCTTGGGCTATGATCTGGAAAGGGTTAGGGAGGAGTTCATTGGTGTCAGGGGAAAGGGCAAGGGAAAAATCGAATTGTACAACAAGGACCTAGAAAGAAGTTATGAGGAGATGTATAGGGTTCTGAAGACGGGAAAATACTGCGTAATCGTGATTGGCAACGCGACATTGCAAGGGAATGAGGTCAAGACCGTGGACAAGACCATGGAATACTGCGAGGAAATCGGTTTCAACCTGGAAAAGAACATGAACAAGATCATCTTTGGGTTGTATAATGTGATTCAGAAAGAGAATGTATTGGTGTTTAGGAAAGAAGCGTAGCTATTGAACCTTATAGTGAGTAGTGAATAAAAGTATTTAATCATCGGTAGAACATATATTTCAATCACGAAGGGCACGTTGACGGAGATAAAAGGAAAAGGGCAGTTTATGTGCTGTTTATTCTCGCTGTTGTGCTGAGTGGGTTTGCCGGAGTATTAACTATAATCTACCTCACCTTCCTTTGATTGAGCTTTCTCATGTATAGATAAAGAGCTTCTGAATTTACCGAGGGGAAGTAATTTCGGGATTGTACGGGTCTTTTTAACTGGGTCAGGTAGTATTTATACCTTATGGAGGTAGGCAATTAAAAACTATTTACTTGTTTTGTGTAATTTATTTTGCCAAATCGGATCTATATCTATTAATTGAAAATATCTCTGGGAAATGTCACAAATGGGTGTAAATAACAAAAAACATCGAAAAGTTTAAGATTGTATAAGGTCATATTTTTTCTGCATTAAAGTGCAGAAGGTGATATATGTATGACTTGAGTTAAAAAAATAAAAAAATAATCCGCCATAGGTGTAGGGATTCTCTTCCTCGGATATTATGACATTTTTACTTGTCATTGTCTTTTACATCCTTACACTTGAAATGGGCGGAGAAATGGTGAATGTTTAATAAAAAAATGTCAGGTAAAAAAGGTAGCGGAAAAAAAAGCTATGACGAATCGGTCAAAGCAAGAGGAGTATTAGTAAATACGATAATTTTACTAATAATAACTCTAATGATTTTCGTTTTTGAGTATCTCTTCTTACCAGAAAATGAACTAAGAAGCATTGTTGGGTCTCTGGTCATAGCATTATTGATAATGATTCTTTATGATTTATTGAAAAGAAGTAAACTGCATTTTATAAAAAAAGAAGTAAAAATTGAAACCTAT
>CBDUXN010000279.1:0-2411 GCA_965371185.1 uncultured Thermoplasmata archaeon | reverse complement strand
GAACAAGCGGAGAGGCTGGAATGAAGATGGTGTTCCAACATTGGAGAAGGTGAAGGAGCTGGGCATCGATCTCCCAGATGTGACAGAATTGCTAAAAAAGAGCTCCTGATTTACTCCACCAAGGTCTGTGCTCTATCCAGGCACTTCTGGGCTTCCTTTCTTTCGCCCATTTTTACGAGCATTTCTCCTTTATTCACCCATGCCACAGTGTAATTTGGATCCCGCTCGATGGCCTTGTCGTAGCTTTTTATGGCCTCATCCGTCTCTCCGAGATTGAAGAGAACGTTCCCCTTGTTAACCCAGGCCACTGCGTACTTTGGATCGATCTTCAAAGCCCTATTATGGCATCCCAAGGCCTTCATCAGGTTCTCCCTATCATGGGAGATCATTCTCAATGCAAGGCCCTTGCAGGTCCAGGCCTTTTTCGAGCGCCTGTCGATATTCAATGCCTTGTCGTACTTCTCTATTGCAGCCCTATATCCCTGTTCAGTATCCAAACGGGCCAATGCATCGCCCTTTGCAATTTGGGAACTTGCACCCACATAAAGCAGGACGATAGCAGTCAACCCGATGAGGGCTATATTGAGCAGCATCCCCATGGCCAGGGTGGTTATCTTATCAGGATTTTTATATAATTCGTTTGTAAAAAAGAATACCACCATGATAACAGCTATTATAATAACCAAGAAATCCACGAGCCTGCCCTTCATTGCACCGAACTGGGCAACCTCTTCGAAAGATGCATCCAACTTTTTCCCTTTTCCTCTCTTTGTCTTAACCGGTGCCTCTTCGACGGGCTCGGGCTCGGGTTCTTCCATCCCAACCTCCTCAACCTCCTCCTGGGAAGGCTCCTCGGCCTCCTCCGTTTCCTCGGAAGATTCAACGAGTTCATCCATCATGTCCTCCAAGCCAATCTCACCAAATTCCTCTTGCTCCTCATCTTCAGGCATATACAACACCTCTTGATAGATAATGAGTTACATATGGCCAATGAACTTGATCGTCCGGTTATTGCGGATCGCCATCAAGAGCCCAGGCTCCAAAGTAATAGATTATCTTTGCATTGATGGATTAAAATATTGATATATAAATCTATCGACAAAATTACCAGGGGGTTTCTGGAAAATTTGGTCCATTGTTTTCCAAGGTACGAGATCCATTTTTCCACTAAATGGGGGTATTTTGAACCATTAAATAGGGAAAATACAGAAAAGTTTATTTGTAGCCGTGTGGTTATGGTAATGGACGGTTGCACTGGGGGAGAGTTTATGACCGAAGAAATGGAAAGAATGTTATCGAATTTAGAATTGGAGCAGTTAAAAGATCTGGCGGATAGTTTTGGAATCGATTGCTCAAATTGCGAGCTGAAGGAAGAGTATATCATCGCCATTTCAGATAGCCAAAAGGTCACACCCGATGACTTGGCTGACATAATTGGTCAAACAGATACGAGCATCGGTCCTGAAGGATCATCTACACCCAAATTCGGTGAGGCCGAACAACTGCTGAGGGAGACGAGAAGCGTATTCGACAGCGGAGACTACATCAATACGATCAATAAGGCTACGGAAGCTATTGAGGCGGGTGACAAGGCCTTGAAAGCGTTTTATGGCATCAGCCTATCTTACGCCATCCGTTCTTCTGAGAACATGGTTTCGAACATGAAAAACATCGGTATCGATGCCTCCTCCGCGGAAGAAATTCTGAACAGAGCCAGACGAACCTATGAAAACCAGGAATATGACTTGACCGGAAGTGTTATCGAGCGGCTCAAAGATGTAATGAGGGAGCTTTCCCAGCTGCAAAACCAGAGGAGCTCGGAACTCATGGGCGAGGCGCAATCCTTAATAGATAAGGCGAAGGGGATCGGTTCGAATGTGACCGAGTCCGAGGAGAAACTTCGGAATGCAAAAGAGATGATCGCTGCTGATTCTTTGGACGATGCTCTTGATAAGATAAAAGAGTCAGAAAACCTGGCCAAAACAGCCTATCAGAACAGGATGGAGGAAATTTCCAATTTGATATCAAAGGCAGGTAAGGCAATCGAGGAGGCTAAATACTTGAATGCTCCCGTGTCAGAGGCTGAAGGGTTTCTGGAGGCTGCAAAAAGCGCTTTTGATGGGGAGGATTACTCTTCAGCGGTGGAAAATGCGGACAACGCCGTTAATGCCGCAAACACGGCGAGAGATGATCAGATCCAGAAGGTGATGAGCATCCAGGAGAGAATTAAGGCCGGTGCATCCGAGGTTGCAACCGAAGCCGCAATATCAACGGAACCCGCCGTGGCTACTGAGGCTGTGGAGGAAACAGAGGCAGTCAAGCCATCGGAGGAAGCTGCAAAGGTTTGTCCAAACTGCGGCGGAGAACCAACATACGTTGAACAGTATGACAGATATTACTGCTATACATGC
>CBDUXN010000278.1:0-2431 GCA_965371185.1 uncultured Thermoplasmata archaeon | reverse complement strand
GCCCTGAGAAGGGCTCGAATCCTTGATTTGAGGCAAAAAGGATACCAGTGGGAAGAGATCATGCAGATTACGGGCCATCGGGACATCTCCTCTCTCCTGGCATACATTCAAGAGGAGGACTTCGAGAAGGTCCACGAGAAGCTCAACAATGGGAATGCCGAACCAGAGCCTCAAACCACCCCGCAGAAATCAGACATCGATAAAGAGATGGAACTGATACAGATGAAACTCGAATATGAGCGCATGAAAAGTGAGAATCTGCAAGCGCAGCAGAGCCTCAGAAAGGACACCCCAATCCAACCCGATGTAGGGCAAACGGGATATTTATGAAAAGCACCTTTAAAACGTGGAAAAGCACCTTTAAAACCGAAATCCACCTTTAAAATCCTTTTTAAGTATAACAGGGTGTTGCATGATGCAAGATTCAAACGAAGTGGATATAGGCCCATCTAACAAAAATTAGATGTGCTGGCCGCCTATACCCTATTGATCATTATGCCAACAAAAGGAGTATATCGGAAAAGGGTTAAGAAGGTTTTGGAATATCTGTCGAATGTTATCATTGCCACGCCGCAAATGATAATCGAAGTAACGGGTATAGAACCCCATGACATCCGGCGGATGATTACAGACGGAATTCTTACCTCATCCCTGAATTACAACCACAACTGGCTCATTGCGACAAAGGTCCTCAATAAGAAAAAGGACCACTGGGGTTTTTATCGACATAGGATAAAGAAGCATAGTCGAACGGTTCCAATATTCCATATCAAACGGACAGCCAGGGCGACTCTATCCTATCTTGCATCAGGAAGGCCCTGGGGCATCACCAGTGAAGAAGCCAAAGAGCTTCTTGGACGGGATTGCACAAGGGCTCTGAACGATCTCGTGAAGGACAATGCAATCCAGGAGCGCTTGCATAGTGGCGAGAAGATATTTCTTCACCGGGTTCATAAAAGGGCAGAGATCCAACTGAAAAACAGACAAACGAATCCAAGGTTTAGGAAGGACGAAGAAGAGGATGACGACAGACAAGAGGTCGGTGTAGTAACATACGAGGAGTTCTGTAATGTGTTTAAACAGGCATTATCCGAGATGGATGAACATCCGGATGCATCGTACGATAGAATGAGTGCTTTGCTTCTAATGTTCACCACTAGCAGAACATTAAGAATCACGGAGAACTGGATAGCGTATAACCCACGCATCCAACAGGCCATCGGGATGCCCGGGCCAGTGGACCACACGACATTATCACGCAGCTTTGACAACATCGGCGAGGCTTTCCTCAAGAAATTGTTTCACAAACTTGTCATCAAGCTCCATGACAAGGGCGTGATAACAGGTAGGTTTCTGGTAGTGGATGCAACCCACATTTTCGCCTACTGTAACACAAGAAAGGATACCAACATACATCCCGTTGAAGGTGCAGAATGGGGAAATCATCATGGCAGTTTCTATGGCTACAAGGTCCATATACTGATAGACGCGGATTCCGAAATGCCTCTGGCAATGATCCTGAGTCCTGGAAATGATCATGACTCACCACATTTCGTTCCCCTGTTGGAAGAATTCGAGGAGAACTACGATTTTGATGAGATAATCGCGCTGCTGGCCGATAGCGCCTATGATAAGAAGGTTTACAGAAAGATAGTTATGGAGAAGACGGGAGGTATATTTCTCCCAGCCTGTAACCCAAGGAACAGCAAGATACTGGCAGTGATGAAACGGACCGTGAAGAAGCTGTTTGAAAAACATGGCAATAAGATCAAATCGGTCCAGGATGCATTCAAATATCTCGGCCAGAGATTCCTGACAGATTATAATTTCGATATCGGTACCTCCAGGGAAAGCAGGCTTGTGGAACTTATCTCTGAAAGATTGCATCGACCGTTCAGGGCGGCAGTGGAACGTGTCTTCTCAAGGTTGAAGGCGATGGCATCCTTTAAAAGGCCCAAATCAAAGAGGTTCGGAACAGTGATAAAGGGTCTATGGTGGTGTCTGATAGGACAGTTGGTCCAGGCATTGACCGCATATGAGAAAGGATTCCCTGGCTCTATGCGTAAACGAACATGCCTTGTCTGAGAATTCGGTTTTTCATCGGCAAGGGCCAAATCTTTAGCGGAAGTCACGTTTATATCGACGGTTAATCTTGAATTTTGTGTGATAATCTATCGAATTCGGAAAGACATAAGTGATTTTTACGCAAAGATGTTTGAAACTTTCGATGGTGTTAAATATCTATTTTGCATTTTGCAAGTGCAACAGGCTGTATTATTTAAAAGTTAGTATGTTATTTGCATCTAAGTATTGTGTAAACCATAGACATGTGTCACCCCTTTGCTATATCGGGTAGACCAACTCGATAAGAAAGAGGTGACAAAGGATGATAGTGAGACGAGGACAAATATATTTTGATGAGAGCCATATC
>CBDUXN010000277.1:0-2446 GCA_965371185.1 uncultured Thermoplasmata archaeon | reverse complement strand
GAAGCATTGGTTACGAGATCAATGAGAGCTATAAACAGCTTATAGATAAGGCCTGTAGTCAAAAGAGGTTGGTTGAATTTTGAGCTTTTAAATCACTGAACCGTACCCTCCAATCCGCATTCTGGGCAAGATATTTTCGCAGGTCTTGCAATTCCCACTATTCCGAAGACCTTTTTGCACTTGGGGCAGGTCACCTGCTCGATTTGGATGTCCTGAGCTGGTGGTTCAGCAGTAAACTTGACTAATTCGATGAGCTTCCTTTTTCGAGTTGCAATACCCACGATGAGTAAAACTGAGCCAAAAATGGAGAATATTGCACCCAGTGAGCCTCCTATCGTTGGCATTTTCTGAACTTCGTAGTTGTTCTCGTCCCAGTTTGTGACGTTATCTCCGAATTTAATAACAACGAACACCTTTTCTTTCAGCTCGAAGTCCTTTTCCTTTGTGTAAACCTCGAGCTCACCATTATCCAGCTCTAGAACAAATATCTCGCCGGATTCATCAATGCTGGTAATCTCGCCCACATACCTTATTGTCTCGCCTCCCATTACATCCTCCATGCTGAAGGTGTCCTTGGTCTCAAAACTCACCATTGGCCATAAAAACAAAACCATTAAAATCCCGAGGGCGAGGAATACAATGCCTGTTCCCACCAAGCCGACTCTCATACCAACACCGAATCTACAAACTTTTGAAATAACTTATGGCTATTCCTATATATAATGGAGACGAAGGCATATATATTTACTTTTTCGCAAAGAGGGAGGCAAGTTAGCATATGTAATAATTATACCCCCTAGATATGGAGGAAATGCCTCTCTAACACCTAATAATCGCCTAAAATTCCTCAATTCTCGATATCAAAAGTTTTATATAGAAAAATTATCCTATATACTTTCCAGCATGAGCAGAAAGGAGGTCCTTTCGAAGGTAAGGGAAGTTCTGACCCGTCTCGGATTTTCTGTGTCGGAACCGCATACAATGAGAAGCATAAGCTTCGACATCGTCGCGAGAAGGGATGATCAACTATTGATAATTAAAAGCCTGGGAAATGTGGATGCGTTCAACAGGGAAAACGCCAAGGAACTACAAATTCTGTCAAACCTTCTTCGAGGCTCACCAATTATCATTGGAGCCAAGAGTAGCTCCACAGATTTAGAAGACGGGGTGGTGTATTTCAGGCATGGCATCCCGATAATCTCATTAGGGACATTCAAGGACTTCTTTATCGAGGATGTACCGCCCTTTGTGTTCGCTGCCCCCGGCGGATTGTACGTGCACATGGACGGCGAGCTGCTTCGGAAGATCAGAGAAAGAAACGAACTTTCACTGGGCGCATTGGCAGATGTGGCCAAGGTCTCAAGGCGAAGCATACAGTTATACGAGAGTGGAATGGGGGCCATGGTTGACGCAGCGCTCCGCATCGAGGAGTTTCTAAAGATGCCCGTCATTCTTCCCATTAATCCCCTGGCCTGCTACGCCAAAACCGAAGAGGAGACTGCAAGTTGGGTGGAGAGTTTCGAGGAGTTCAAGGGTCTGGAGAAGGACGTTTTCCATTACTTAAGCTTCCTTGGTTACAGAATCATGCCCACCACAAAGAGCCCTTTCGACGCTTTGACAAAGGACAGCAAGACCTTGATCTTAACTTCTGTTGAGCGTTACGATGGCACTCTCGCTAAAAGAGCGAAAGTCGTGACTAACATATCAAAGGTGGTGGAGAAGCACTCCGTGATATTCGTAGAGAAGTCCAGAAAGCTCAGCCTGGAAGGCACCCCTCTCATCGAGAAGAAAGAGTTGAAAAACATCGACAATTCTGATGGCGTAATCGAGCTCATCCTCGAGAGAGAGGGAAAGTAAAACTGGGAATTTTATGAGAAGAATTCAGGCGGGAACCTCTAAGATTTATATCCCTGATATCATAATCGGTCTGACCGCCGAGATCGCCAAGGTGAAGAAAGCCTACAACAAGATAAAACCAAATATAATGGCTATTCAATCCTCCAAGGAAGAGTTGGAGGGACTGAGGAATGTGGTGGGAGGAGAGGAATACGAGTACTTTATGTCAAATTACGAGGAGATATATGCAAGAAGACTGGCCTCGTTTGGTGAGGTCAAACTGCCTCCTCCATGTTATGAAACTGCGCTGAAGTTATGCTTGGAAAACGATATACCCATCGTCGCAATTGATATGGACGATATTTATTACGCTGATGTGTTCTGCGATAGTATCTCGGGATGGGATTTGATCCGTCACTCTACCAGAGTCAAATGGTTGAGGAAAAAACGTTTTAAAGCCGAAACAGCGGAACAATTCGTGCTCGAGTGGGACAGAGTGATCAACAAGCTCAAAGGCTTCAGAAATCTGGAAACCAAGAGGGAGGAACATATGGCCAAGGAGCTACTACGCCTAGCAAAAGAGAATGATCGAATCCTATGTATAATGGAG
>CBDUXN010000276.1:0-2447 GCA_965371185.1 uncultured Thermoplasmata archaeon | reverse complement strand
CGGATAATGTTTTCTTGAATAACATACATGATATTTACAATGTCAAGTGGTCCCTCGACTTCCACCCAAAGACCTTGAATGTCAGGTCAGAGGGCAAATGGATAACCTGCTACATCGAGCTGCCAGCAGGATACGATGTGAGCGATATAAGTATTTCAACCATAAGGATCTCGGACATAAACGGTAACCCATTATATATCCCAGCTGAGAGCCATCCCACAAGTATAGGCGATTATGATAACGATGGGGTTCCTGATCTCATGGTCAAGTTCGATAGGTCCGACATCGAAGATTATACCGCTCCTGGAGATGCTACGATGTATGTAATCGGAGAACTCACCCACGGGATGATATTTGAGGGGGATTCCATAATGAGGATCATCAACCCGTAATAAGAAATAATTTCATCTTTTCAATTACATTCAGGGAAAGCGGGGAAACAGTTAATAAAGTGGGTTATGTTACCAAATGAACAGTGGTGATAAACATGGTTTATGGAGGGTACAAGTATCTGGAACTTGATTATGAGCCGGATGTGGAAAACGACATCATCGTCTGGCATTGGGTGAAGGGAAGTTTGCCTATCGAGAAGCTGTCAGAAGCCATTGCAGCAGAGTCGTCTGTGGGCACCTGGACCGAGCTGAAGACGGTGAATATGGATGTGTTCGAAAATTTAAGGGCTAAGGTTTTTAGAATTGAAAAGGTATCGGAGAATTCGGGCTTCGTTTGGCTTGCCTACCCCCTTGACCATTTTGATACAAAAAATATCCTTCAGATTCTGGCCTCCATAAGGGGAAATGTCTACGGCCTAAACGAACTTGAAGCTTTGAAATTTCTGGACATAAGCCTTCCACAAAAATTGCAGAAGACCTTCAAGGGCCCGAGATTCGGGCTGGAAGGTGTGAGGAACAGGATCGGAACGAACGTCTCGAGAAGGCCGCACATCGGAACCATTGTCAAGCCAAAGGTCGGCCTTGCACCAAAGGAATGGGCGGAGGTGGCATACAACGCCTTCATCGGAGGCGTGGATTTTGTTAAGGATGACGAAAATCTTGTGGACCAGGAATTCTGCAGATGGGAGGAGCGGGTAAATGCTGTTTTGGATGTAATTGACAAGGTTAAAGATGAGACGGGCAGGACAGTGATATACTCACCTAACATAACTGACAGGTACTACAAGATGCTTGAAAGAATGGATCGTCTCAAGGAAATGGGGTGGGATATCGCGATGCTGGATGTGTACATGATAGGCTACGCTGCTTTGATAGAAATGGTCGAGGAGCTTCACAATGCTGGATTCATAATCCATGCCCACAGGGCAGGACACACCGCTGAAACGAGAGGTGCATTCGGATGCGAGTACAATATCTTTGCGAAGATATGGAGGCTGATCGGCGTGGACCAGCTTCACACGGGAACAGGAGTGGGTAAGATGGAGGGATCGCCCCTCATCATACGCCAATATGCCAGGATATGCAGGGAAAAGAAAATCGAGGAAGCGCTGCACCTTTTCAATCTCGGTTTCCGATGGGATGATCGCATTTTACCTTTGATGCCAGTAGCTTCTGGCGGCCTAGACGCAGGTAAGGTCGATGCCCTAATAGAAATATACGGTAAGGATGTTGTGATACAGGCAGGTGGAGGTATACACGGCCATCCAGAAGGTACAGTCGCAGGGGCAAAATCCATGCAGTGTGCAGTTGAGGGGATTATGGAAGGTAAGAGCTCCCAGGAAAAGGCAGAAGAATGTAAAGAGCTAAAAGCTGCACTGGACAAATGGGGATATGCCGATCCTGAGAAGATAAGAAATATCATGGATATGGTAGAAGAAAACCAGGACGACTATATCAAGCAATTATTCGACCTTGGATACGATGCCTTTGATATTATTGATGAGCTTGGGAAATAGGTCCCTCTTCAAACTCCACTTCAGTTTCTTCCTTTGGTTCCTCTTCACCCTCAGGTTCATCCTCTTCCAATTCTAGCTCTTCCCCAGCTGCCTTCTCAAAGGAAAGCTCAATAGCCTCCTTTAGCTCCCCGATTTCTTCCCTGGTAAGCCCCTCCTCAAGACCTACCCTCACAATCGGGTCCTTCTCTTTTGGCTCCTCAACTACTTCTTCAGGTTCCCATTCTGGCTCAGCTTCGGGTTCCTCCCCGATATCCTCTGCTATACTAACCGTTTCTGGTTCTTCCTCAAATTCCTCTTTTTCACCTAATTCAGCCTCGCCCTCCCCAACTTCCATTCCAGGTTCTTCCTCCGAGGGCTTAAGCTCTCCCTCTTCAACCTCAACAACCTCTTCGATTACGTCCACTTCATCCCCTGTTTCCATCTCCTCGAACTCCAGGCCGCATTCTGGACATTTGGTATCTTCAGAGCCAACCGCAGCTCCGCAATCCGGGCACTCGAATTCTTCAACTTCTTCATACTCTTCCATTATTACTCCCTC
>CBDUXN010000275.1:0-2522 GCA_965371185.1 uncultured Thermoplasmata archaeon | reverse complement strand
TACCGCATCATCAAGAGTTCCAGATTGTTCACCGCTTTGCTTTCTTCGTTCACTCTCATGATAAGATCGGCAACCTCTTTAGTTCTAAATAACCGAAGTGCCTTAGCCTCGTCACCTCTCGGCTCAGTTACTCGAATCTCAATTGTATTTGATTCAACATCTGGCTCTGTTCCAAATAGGTGATAAACGACTCGTATTCGGTAGACACCTACATTAGGAAAAGCAAAGTCTTTGGTCAGACCATTGTGTAGCACAAGTTGTCGATGAACCACTGACTTCGAGGGTGCCAGCTTCCTGGGTGGCAGGCTCGGTTCAATGTGCAAGCTAGTGCTATATTTCAGAAAGGGGCCCTCTCCGCGAGCAATAAAAATTGAAACGGATTGGGTTTCCACCATGAGATTTGGGTTAACCTGAACCGTATCAGTAGAATTCTTGTTTCTCAAAGTGATGTCAATAAAGACCGGTTCGGCGGACAAATATGATCTCTTCACTGATTTGATCTCCAGCTCGAGATCAGCCGCCACTATCTCATTCGGATGAAACCATCCGACCAGTACAGTCAACATTATGATGATGGCTGCATACCTTTTAATTAGTATCATCGTAAAACCTCCTAATAAGAGTGTACTATTCTCAATCGGGTTCTGCAATGGAACGAAGCTTATGTAGGCTCTGCTGAGTAAAGTCCGAACTCTGGCGTAGATTTGCGGGGCAACAACTCGGCCGCATTACACCGCCAAACGCATCCGCTGCCGTCACGCCTCCATCAGCATGTGCCAATGACAGCAGGTGTCCAACTTCATGGACCATGATCTCTTGGCGTCTCGGTCGCCGGCCGGGAGCTCCTCCTGGATCAGGATCAACACCTCCTGCCCCGTTCGCCGCCGCAGGAGCTTGAATCCAATTACGAATGGATTCTTCGAAGACGATGACTCCCTGGACACTATCAAGTGCTCCACCACGCCACGTTCCCTCATCGTCCGGATCATTATCACCACTATATATAGGGTCTTCTTCCGATGTCTGAAATCCCCCTTGAACTGTGACCGTCCAGTAATCATCCGTGCTCATCGGGGTTGCTTTACCCAGATTGATTTGGGCGGTGAATTCAGTTATCTCAGTATTAAGATCAAAAGTGACATTGTTGGTATTCAGTCCGGTATCGAAAACCGGTAAGATGAATGCAGGACCATAGGCTCTGACAAGATCCCCAACATCAGGAGCTTGTACATCAGCAGGCGTCAAATCGTCATCTACAAGTACAAAGGAAACACCGTTCGGTGGGTTCCCCTGCACGGTTACGATGCTACTTGTGTTTGAGATAACAGTATAATCGGTGCCTCCTGCTGTAAGCACGCCGTTCTCAAACCGACCTCCGGTGCTCCCGGCGGCACCGTCGTCCAGGACCAAATCCACTGTCACCTGACTCGTGTTCGTTCCGGCATTGAAGTTCACGTTGGTGATGTTTCCCGTCACTGTATTGCCTGATGGAGGGCCCATATCGTCGATTTCTACATGCAGCTTTCGCCAAACCGTGATTGGGGCACTTTCTTCAAATGAGGAGAAACTTGACGAGGTTGAGCCTCGTACGGTGAAGTTATCCCCGGGCTGCATCGTGAGATTGAACCTCACATATGCTATCCCGTTGGAGAATGTCGTCGTATTTGCAATGCCGCTTGCATTTTCTCCCTGAAGGGCTCCATCATCGCCATCCGGAGCACCAGGAGCAGCGCCGTAATTACCTCGGTTATCATCACCTGAATTGCCGGTGGGATCAACAGGAGCAACATCGGAGCTTGGGTCATCAATGTCGATGGAGTCCCAATAAATCGAGGTGCCAGCACTGGCAGGATCGATCTGGGCAACAGCGTAGATATAGTCCTTATTGTATCCCGTTGGCACCTCTTTTCCTGGGAACACGCGGAGGTCGTTCACCGGATATACGATTGCGAACGCGGAAGGATTGACAACTTGAAAGCCGACGTTATCCAGTTCGTCCACAATATCCTGTCCCTGATCGTAAACCCCGAAAGGTGCGAAGTCTACAACCACGTCATAGTTACCGTTGGTCAGCGGTGCCTCCCATATGCGGATCTCGTTCTGGTTTCGACACCACCCCTTTATCGACACCGTATCATAACCGTCACCCACATCGGTCAGAGAAACACCGTGGACCCATTGGCTTTCGTTGAGGTGATTCACCACATATATCCGGGCATTCTGCACTGCTCCGCTCACCCCGCCCGGGCGGTCTTTCGGATTCACGGCTATCCACACATCATTGGTATTAAAATACTTATCTTGGAACATGTAGTATAGCACCCCATCAGAGGCTGGAACAGTCATGTTCTGCTCAATATGTGGGTCGGAGGCATCAGTCTGAATCACGAATCCGACATCGATGTCCGCAGCTATGACGTCTCTTGCATCGATTTCCAATCGCTCAAGGTCTGTATATCTCGCAATGACATCATAGAGACCTGTGGTCACTGATTCTCTTGACCATATCCGAACGTGGAAGT
>CBDUXN010000274.1:0-2554 GCA_965371185.1 uncultured Thermoplasmata archaeon | reverse complement strand
GGGATGATGCGTTCTATGTCTTTGGTTACGATAGTTCCGCACCGGAGGATCTTTACTTCCCGGAGTGGCAGAGCAGCGCTCTCTCTCCTTTCACACTCGCGGTGGGTGATACAGACGATGATGGAATAATGGAGATCGTGGAGGCGGAGGATGATTCCGTTAACCTGTACGATTTCACTGGGTCTGGATATTCTCAGACCTGGACCTCTGGATTGCTGAGTGAACATGTCACAGGCCTTGGCGTAGGCCAGATGAGCGGTGCACTACCGAATGAGGTCCTTGTAGCTGATGACTACAATATTCTTCTGTACAGCAATGAAGGCGCAGGGTATACAGAGCAGGTCAGGGCTGAGGGTTTTAGCAGAATAGTAAGCGTCGAAGCATTCGACATGGATGGAAATGGTGCAAGCGAACTCTACCTCCTTTCGAAGAAAGGCACTGTTACGGTACTCGAGGCGGGTTTTGGTGGATTCGAGGTTGTAGATATAATCAATATCAGGGATGGTAACTATTTCACCAATATACTGATCAGGGACTTCGACGGTGATGGTGATATGGAGATTGCCGTTGTGGAGGGGAACACGTCTATCAAGTGCCACGGAAACTGGATTTTCTGGTATTTTGGCAGTGGTTCGACTATAACGATGATAGAATACTCGGGTGGGACCTACTCTATCGCAGATCAATTATTTATAGACAATCAGGAGACTTTTTCTGTGGCATCGGGAGATGTGGACGGCGATTTTATGATTGAGCTGGTGGCGGTTGGAACCAGCGGTGACATGGTCGTCATTGGATTCGATGGGGGATCGTTTCAAGTAGAGCGACAGATACATGCTTCAGATGACTGGATAATCGGCGTGGGGATCGGAAACACAGACGATGATGAAATCATAGAGATCGCATGGGCGAATTATACGGGCGAGATTCAAATATGGGGGTTTGACGGTTTGGAGTACCAAATGGAATGGGGCCAAGATTCAGATGAACTTGTGATACCCCTGGCCCTGGAGATAGGCAACCTTGACGGGGATACCTATGGAGAGGTCTTTGTAAAAAGCGCGTGGTGGTATCCCTTAGTGATTTACGGATGGGATGGAAGTGATTACATCCTGGAGGATATCATAGAGGATTATGAGATCACATACGATGAGTGTCTGGTTGTGGATGAGGTAACTCAAGGGGTGTCTCATCTTATAATAGGCTCGTATACCACATCCCTTTTTGAATACGATGGGGGCTATAACAATGTGTGGAATAGCCCCACCCTGGCAACCAACGCAGCTTCTGTTGAGGTCGGGGATATTGTGGCGCCCTCAAGCAATGAACTAACCTTGGCCTACGACGGGATGATAATTGTCTACGGCATCAAGGTCATCCCAGAGGCGGTAATATCTGTCTCACTTGACACCCCATCAGTGGGCGAGGAGGTAATATTAAACGGCACAGATTCCACAGGCTTACCTCCTCTACAGTATTTATTCGATTTTGGTGACGGTAATCAAACAGAATGGATATCATCGCCATTGGTGAGTCACATTTACCCCCATGCTGGAACTTATACCGCCTCTCTTAGAGTTAGGGATGCGAGATATGTAGAGAGTGAAAAATCAACAATAGTAATCACGGTTTTCCCTCCGAATCAACCACCTACAGCCCTCATCGATTCCATCTCGCCCAGTCCTGCCAAGGAGGGTGAAACCGTGGTTTTCAAGGGGCACGGCACAGATGACGGGACAATCGCGGTCTACCAATGGGAATCAAATAGAGACGGTGCTATAGGCACAAAAAGCACTTTCGCCACATCAGCTCTTTCCGTGGGGACGCATACGATATCCTTCAAGGTCAAAGACGATAGAGGCGTGTGGTCCGAACCTGATACTGCAATGCTGAGAATTGATAAACAGAATCAAATTCCAAGTGCAACTATCGACTCCATATCCCCTAATCCTGCTTCCCAAAGGGAAGAGGTAAGCTTCTCAGGACACGGGAGCGATGGTGACGGTTATATCCAGGTTTATGATTGGGAATCGAATATCGACGGTTTTCTCAGCTCGAAGAGCTCGTTCTCCATGTCAACCCTTTCCTTGGGCACACACACGATATCCTTCAAGGCCATGGACAATGAAGGTGAATGGTCCAACACAGTTAAAGCTACGCTAGATGTCGTGATACCGGAAAATGCGGTACCAATGGCTGTCATAGACGGCATCACTCCGGAAGAGCCCAAAGAAGGAGGGGAGGTTATCTTTATCGGTCACGGTTTGGATGAGGACGGGAATATAGATGCGTATTATTGGGAATCAGATATCGACGGCTTTCTCAGCAAATTTATAACTTTCACCACCACAGACCTTTCTGTGGGTACCCATGTCATATCGTTCAGAGTCAAGGACGATAATGGGGCATGGTCAGAATCCACCCAGACGATCTTGGTTGTGAAGAAGGCTCCTGAGGAGGACAAAGGTTTCTTCGACCTCTCCACGATATCTGAGGATCCGTTGCCCTTACTTTTATTGATCATCGTGATCGTGGCCATAATAGCTGTTGTCGC
>CBDUXN010000273.1:0-2567 GCA_965371185.1 uncultured Thermoplasmata archaeon | reverse complement strand
CCAAAAAAATCCAATCTTACTCTTTACTTTGTAATATTTATACTCCTGGTATGCTCTCGTTTATTCGATATATTCACCACTTATTTAGCCACCCCTGATCTAACAAACGAATCCAATATTGTAGTGAGAGCCCTCGGGTTTGGATGGTTCACATTTATATTTATGAACATGGTAATAATAATGGTGTTCTTCTTTTTGTTCAGGCTTTCATGGTCCAAATTTATGAAAAGATATCCAATTAAGCGAAGGTACAGCATCCAATCTTACCACGAATTTAAAAACCATTCAAGGCGCCCAATAACAAACAAACATATAAGATCCCATGCAAAGCACAGGAACATAACCCTTGAAATCGGCATCACACTGCCAATATATGTTATCATAACTGGATATTTCCAAGGTGTAGTTAATATCATGATTCATTTGAAATGGTTAATTGTCTCATTCACAAATCTCCTATTTTTATATCCCCTGATAATCGGGGGTGTTTTTGGATTTATTAGCCTTTATATAACGAAAAAAATTCTTTATCTAGAGCGTCCCTGGTTTACCAAAAAAGCGCATAAAATAATGATACCGAAGAGAACAGTGGAGAATGAAGCTTAAAGCAAAGCCCCCAGGCCTCCGTAGAAGCTCCGCTCCTCAGCGAACCTGAGCAGGATTAAAAAAGCTTAAATAAGGTTGATATTATCTTACTTGCATGCGAAGACGGGCATATCCATACGGAAGATATTTAATCAAAGATAAAAAAGTTACTGAGATGGGGCCGGAGTTGAAAGGTTTCATAGAGAAACTCGGTTTTTCAATTACCAAGCATGATGAAAAAAATGAGGGTAAAGGCACACTTATTATTGCTGTAAACAAAAAAATACCTGACCTTATGAAACAGGATAAACCTCCAGGGAATCTTCATGTGGTACTAAGCGGATTTAAGATACCTTCTTACCGCGATATGGATCCGGAATCGCAGCGGGTCGGGATCGAACTCTACCTATGGCCTATCGACGAAGGGATATTAATGGAGATGTTTATCCTCCCATACATGGAACATCTGAACAAAACCGAGATATATGGCATAACTGAATCAGAGGAAGAAGAAATAACGGATTGGTTCCTTTGTGAACAGGTCTGGGAACATATTGAACCGAAGATAGTAACCAACTTTAATGCCGATCCTGTTCATAGAAGAGCATAATTCTGGGATTTGTTTATATCAATTCAATATAGATTTTTCATATAGCGCCCCAATTGGGGAAAGCACCTTACCGTGATAGAATGTTACGTGGGGCGTTTTAGCTGTTACAAAAGTGGGGTCGTTTAACTGTTACACAACACCAAGCCTACGGAATACATCAAAATTGATGTAAAGGTGTATTCCGTGGCAAGGCACTGTTTTCGTGACTAAGTATCCAAAAGATAAGAAAACAGCGCCGAGGGGGAGATTCTCACCACCGTAGGAAACCTAATATTATTGGGGATGAGATACGGTTTCCCACTGGTTCAAATCTCCATTAATTATAATCGCTTTATACCCTCGGCTTCGCTGAAAAATGATGAGAAACGCCGAGGGGGAGATTTGAACTCCCGAGGTGCGAACACCAACAGGTCACTTGGCTTCCAAGAGAAAGCGCTCGAGCCTGCCGCCTTAATCCGGGCTTAGCTACCTCGGCATTTCACAGATAGATAAGCCCGATTTAGTGGATGACCACGAGGGAGTCCACGGTAATCCGGGCTTAGCTACCTCGGCATAAGGAATTGAAGGGCTAAGGGTTTAACATGCTATAAAAATTAGGGATGGAAAGGGGGTGTAGGTTAAGGGAAGAACAAAACAGGCTTATTCCCTACTTCGGCACCTTCTCCCAATCTGCTAAGAACCTCTCTATGCCGACATCAGTGAGGGAATGCTTGACCATTTTTTGCAAAACCGCATAAGGAACAGTGGATACATGAGCCCCTGCGATTGCGGCGTCGATGACATGGATGGGATTCCTTATACTGGCCACAATAACCTGTGTCTCGAAATTGTAATTGTCGAATATGATCATCGTATCCCTAACCACATCCATCCCCACATGGCCAATATCGTCTAACCGTCCGATAAACGGGCTCACATAGGTGGCCCCAGCCTTCGCAGCCAGTAATGTCTGGTTGGCCGAGAAAACAAGCGTGGCATTTGTCTTAATGTCCAGCTCCTTCAACTTTTTAATGGTTTTCAATCCCTCCGGCATCAGAGGCACTTTGATCACGATGTTCTTGTGTATCGCAGCGAGCCCTTTCGCCTCCTCCACCATCTCCTCGGATTTCATGCTAACAACTTCAGCGCTGATAGGGCCGTCAACTATGCTGCAAATCTCCTCAACCACCTCCCTGAAATTCCGTCCCTCCCTAGCTATCAAGGTCGGATTCGTGGTAACGCCGTCGATAATTCCCCAACTGTTCGCCTCTTTTATGTGCTCGATATTTGCTGTATCCAAAAATATCTTCATGCTCGCTCACCTCTTCTTCCTTTACGAACTTTTACTTGGTTTGGTCTTCTTAGGATGTTTCTTCTTCTCTATTTTCCTCTC
>CBDUXN010000272.1:0-2608 GCA_965371185.1 uncultured Thermoplasmata archaeon | reverse complement strand
AACCATGTGGAGCCGTGGGAGGTTGAATTGGCTCCTTACTTTGTAGGACATAACATAACTTTCAAAGCCACGGCTACGGATCCAGGCAGCGACGATTTATTCTTTATGTGGGATTTTGATGATGGAGGAACCGCAGGACCGAACACTTATTACAACAATGGTGTGAACCCAGATCCGTTTCCGAGCCCAGAGGTAAATCGAATAAATGTGACAGATACTGTTACGCATGCATACAGTGCCTCTGGTGTCTACACAGTTACCCTAACCGTCACAGACGATGACGGAGGTTTAGACATAATTGTTGTGATCATAATAATTAATTGATAACAATGACTAATGCTGAAAAAGACGAACAAAGGTGAGATAAACTAACCGAAATTGATAATGTTTTTGCTAATCAGAGCACCTTTATTTCGAATCTTCCTTTTTCGATTGGGAGAATGCTTAGTATGTCCATATATTTTATACCTGCGAATTTGACAATATCTGGGGGTAAGCGTAGGACCAATGAATTGCCAGATTTAGTTACCTTGACTTTTCGTTCTAATCCAAATAACCCCATTTCCTTAGCCTTCTTTTCCACTTCTTCATACACTTCATCGGAAATATATTTATCACCACATTTTACGCACATCTCAATCTTCTTGATTCCAAAATTAATCCCAAAGAATTCGATTTCATCGAGAGTCTCTTTCATTGTTCCTCCACATCTGCATTTGTAGGGTAATATTTTATCCATATTTATCACCAAAGTTTTGTAGTTATTGGAAATATCTTTCTCACGTTTTGTTTTTTATAGATTTTTTCTTCGTAAACTATACTATAATATCGAATGAATGCTTCTATCATTCCTTTATTCTTTTTTTTCTTTTGTCCTCTAAGAATTGCATCCTTGACTTCTTGTTGTGAGATCCCACGTAGTATCATTCTTTCGATGGCGTGTTTAGATCTTATTAAATCCCAATTGATTTTTACTTCCATAAGAATACATATATTCTCAATAATACTTAAAATCTTCGAATTATCTGAGGGTTATGATGTCGGAGATATCGTTTTAAGTTCTTTACTGTTGAACGGCGGGTCCCACCCGTTGCGGATGCTGATGGCTCATACTTCGGTGCAATAGAAAGGACTATAGCCTTTGGGGTATTTTGGAGTTCCAGGATGGAACGACTGAAAGATCGCACCATACATTCAATGTGAGAAGGAGAAACCGCGGGGACCAAATACCTATTTCAACAATGGTATGAACCCTGATCCGTTTCCGAGCCCAGAGGTAAATCCAATGAATATGACAGACATTGTTACACATGCATACAGTGCCTCTGGCATCTACACAGTCATTCTAATTGTCATGGATGATGATGGTGGAAAAACCACAACGACCATAACTTTAAAATGAACGAACCATCAAAATATCAAAAATTATTTTTAATAACATGTCCTTATCCTGAATGTTTAAATGGTCAAAAAAAAGAGGATGAAGATAAGGACTGGGGCGAGAACGGCCTCCAAGGTTCAGGAGAAGGAGCTGATATCCAAGGCAAAGAAGATGAAAAGGAACCCGTATCTGATACTGCCGAAATGCGAGCATGAGGGCAGATGCGTGCTTGACAGGATCGCCAGGCAGATCAAGAGGGCCCAGAGCGTTGCCGAGGATTCCAAGAAACTGGGGAGATTGGCAAAGACCGGTGATCAGCTCGCCCGGGCCTATGCCGCAACGCTGCTTTTAGCCGTTTCTGAGAAAGCTCCTTATCTTGCGGTTCTGCGCACACCTTTTGGAGAGATCGCTTACGCCATGAGGGGGAAGGTGAAGAAGGAGAAACTGATAGGTGTTCAGCATTACGACAAAACCAAATGGAGGCTTCTATCTGTTTTGGACCTCGCCACGAAGAAGGGGCTTCATATCTATTACACAAGAAAGGGCATGGTCTGCATGGGAAGGGAGGCTAAACCCCCTGAGTATTTTGTGAAGGAGAGGCTCGATGCATTGAAATATCCCCTTAAAAAGGATGGAAAGGTTTACACCTGTGAGCATATCTCGAAGAAGGATGTTGAGGAAAAAAAGGCCACATCCGACTCATACATACTCATCCAATGGAAGTCGGCGGACATTGGAATAGCCGTCTGCGGTAAATGTACTTCCAAGAAGGACAACATCCTAGCCTCGATAAATCAAAACATGGCCATACCAAAACCTGAGAGGGATTTCGATATCGATGTCATCACCGTTCTCAAGTGCAAGGTGGACTGTGAACGATGCGATGTTGAAAGGCATATTGAATTGGAAAAAGAGGTGCTGGACGGGTACTTTGCCGGTTCAGTTTCGGACAGAGAGCTCATGGAAAAGCACCTGGAACACTTCAAGGAGTTCCTTGAAGATGGAGATCATAAGTTGTATGTTCTCGATGAGGACTGTTACGGAGATAATATGAACGCCTTCATAGACGCCTTGAGCCCTGCGGAAGAGGAAAGAATAGGGTTGGAAGTGATATTGGATAGGGTTGAAAAACCTGTTGTGGTATCAAAGGCCACACCCAACAAGGTGCTGAGCCTTTTTTGGGATGAACACGGCAAGGAGGCTATAAAAGCCATCATGGGGGATGAT
>CBDUXN010000271.1:0-2655 GCA_965371185.1 uncultured Thermoplasmata archaeon | reverse complement strand
TTATACCGATGGGACTAACTTACAAAGTGGTATAATTTATGGGGGCAGGCCAGTTGTTCGTTATCCGCAAGAAATAATACCAGGTTACGAGAGCCGAAGTGATGGAATGTATATACCTTTATCAGTAGGAGTAATCTGTGAAATGGTACATGGACACTATAGCGGTAAAAGAGTTTATGCTATATGGTTACCTGAAAAAGAACCAAGCCCGTTTTTCGAATTTTATTGTAAAGAATGCTTTAGGAAAGAAGAAGAATTATTAGAATATTTTGCAAAATATAATTGGTGATATACTTCGTGGAATGATGGGATCCAATCCCGGAGTGTTGTCCAGAAGATCAGTATGAAATGACATGACTTATTGATACTTGAATTGATAGAGGAGTTCTATTTGTGAAGAGAAATGTTTAGTCCGAGCGATTTCAGAGAATTGTTTCAACCGAATTACTGCGAAAGGCGGATTTGGTTGAATGCTAACTATCCAGAATTAGCAGTAAAAGATACTGACTTTATTGAAATGGTGCAAGAGAAAGGATTAGCAGTAGAAAAAGCACATGTTCAAACAGTTGGTCCTATACAAGAACCGGAATATGAAGAAGGCGATATACCTGCTGGGTATGAAGATACCCTAAGATTGATTGTATCTAAAGTCCCTATCATATATCAGGGTGTATTAATTAGTAAAGATGGTCAATTTAGTGCTATCCCAGACCTTATAATATTAAATCCGAAAACAAATAAATACAGGGTACAAGAGATTAAATTAGCTACGAATATTGATAATCATCCGGAGATAGAATTAGGTGTAGGACTCTCAAAGTTTGTTGCAGAGGAGATACTGGGATATCCTACGATTATAGAAATCGTTACTGGCGATGGCGATTTAATATCACCTTTCGATGCACCTGATAAATCGCATGTTGTAACAGTCGCAAATAAGATAATTGAATTAGAAACACTAGAAAAAGAGCCTATTGAACCTGTAGGTTGGTCAAAATGCAAAGATTGCCAATATAGTGATTACTGTTATGGCAAAGCTTGGAAAAATCGTAGTATCTGCACAATATCAGGGATTGAAAAGGGTATGGTGTGGGCCTTGTGGGAGAATGGAGTGGATAACTGGGATCAGATAATTGAACTCGGTGTTGATAAATTATATGGAATACAATTTCAAAGGGGTTCACAGATACAAAAAATAGGCCCCACAAGAGGCGGTAAAATATTTCGACAAACGAAGTGCTTAGTGGAGGGGAGTTTCGATAAGAAGGCAGACATTATTTTACCTGCCGGATATCAAAAAGGCGATAGGCCAATAGTTATTTTTGATATAGAGAACACCGTGTTTGACGAATTAGAATGTGATGTAGATGTATATATGTGGGGATTAATAACTATACTTTCAGATGGTACTAATGAGCAAAACACAGTTATTGCTCCACCGGGGGATAAAGGTGATGCCGAGGGTTGGACAAATTTTCTTGAAACAATGGGTAGAATATTTGAAAAATTTGGAGATGTACCAGTAATACATTTCAGTTCTCATGAAGTAACAAAGATAAATAGCTATATTGCTATGTATGGGGACAAAGACAGTGTTGGTAAGAGAGTCAAGAATAATATGTGGGATCTATATCGCTGCATATTGGATACGGTTATTTTACCTGTACCATCATATGGTTTAAAACAAATAGAAACATTTGTTGGGTTCAAAAGAAGTCAAGAAGAATATGGCGGTTCATGGTCTATAGTGAAATACAATGAGTATGTCCAAGCACCTAATATAGAAACAGCTGATAAAATATTAAATGAGATAAAGATATATAACGCTGAAGACCTTTTAGCTACATACGCTGTTTATAGGTGGCTAGAAGAAAACCTTTGCTAGAGGCATATTAATACACGCAATTTATCCTATTGGTTGAAGCCAAGAAACGATAGGATTCGATAAAGGACTAATAATAATGATGAAATCCAACACCCATAATCGATATCTAGGAATTACAATATTTTATATAGATTTCTAATTTATAATATTCTTAATTATCACAAGGGGCATACAGATGAACACAGAATTGGTAATTGGCTCCGTGGGAGCAGTTACGGGTGTTATTGCTCTCATATGGAATATCATAAATAGTAGGCCAAAAATAAAACTTGAGAGTTCTTGGATAATTCAGGAAGATAATGGTATTGAAGTACATACATTTAAAATAATCAATCACAGGGATAAACCTATTAATATTCAGAGTTACGGGTATATGTCTAAAAAAGGGGATAAACATCCTTACATGCTTAGGAGTCTGACTGAAATACCTGGGAAAGATACTATGATAATAAACTGGACGCTTGACCAATTGATGGATGACTTCGACATCGAAACGCGGCGTAAATTTGATAGATTGTATGTTGAGGACGGTGTCGGCAATTTCTATACCAAGAGAATTCCGAAATCTTGAGTTATTACGGTGTTGTATTACACTTATTGGGGAGTTGTATTATGAAAGATCATTCTATAAACCCAAACACTCATAACCGATTGGTCGCAGGTCAATATGGGAAAGCATTTGTTCGAGACTGTTGTTGACGTTCCCCGAAAAAATATAATAAAATCAGGGTGTCGGTTGACCTAGTGTCTTGACACCCTGATTCTCTTCA
>CBDUXN010000270.1:0-2803 GCA_965371185.1 uncultured Thermoplasmata archaeon | reverse complement strand
GCCGTTAATCGATATGTTCGTGTTACCTGTAATATTTGCGTATTTGGGTGCAAAGAGAGTAAAATCTGCAGGAGCGTCTCCGATGAGGTGTACACCGTCTTGTGTGTTATCCTTGATCACATTATTCCCTGGTGCGGTGATATTCCCTATTTGCGGGGAGCTATAATTTGAAAAAATTCCATATGTGTTATTCGTTATGGTGTTATTAAATATCCATGCACATGAACTATTCATATAAATACCATAATTGTTAGAATATATGTTGTTATCGTCGAGCGTTGGAAGACGAGCATAGGATATTAAATTGATACCTTTGCCTCCGTTATTTGATATCGTATTGTTACAAATCCGATTATGAGGGGATAGCCAAACAGCAATGGGACCCAGATGGTTGGTCCAATCGATACCGTTCTCAGTATTATTCGTTATAGTGTTGTTGCTTATGAATGGTAGACTACCTTCAGCAGCAAATGCGCCTATGGTATTGTTCCTTATCATGCTATTCTCCAGAGCGATGGTCCTATTAGCACAGTGAACACCGATAGTAGCATATTCTATTGTAGCGTGCTTTATAGTACTAACATATAGGTCGAGATTTTCCCAAATGTTGAATCGAATTGACCCCCAATCACCGGGATTTGGGGAAGAAAAATTTGACGTGAAAATGATTTTATCAGATGGGTCTCCTATCGCAACCAAATCTCCATCTATGATCAAGCTATAAGAGCCATTGAATCTCACCTCCACACCCGGCTCGATAGTTAGAGTAGCGTCGGATGTGACAGTTACATTATGTTCTATCCAGTAAGGTTGACCCCCTATGTTCCATGTAGTATCTACGTTTATTATCGGCGGCGGTACCGTGTCTGCAACAGCATTATCCGTTGCCATCATTTCTACAAAAACAAACATGGCGAAGAGTAGTGTTGTTACACACATTACGCTTCCAAATCTCATCAATTTTTGGTTCATATTCTCTACTCCCTATCTTTCGGTTGGTTTAAACTTATTGAGCAAGCATACAAAAAGCGGGTAAAATTCATAATTACAAATGGTCTCATTCACAGAATTGTTATTTTCTGACATTCATATGCCCTCCCATTTGTCCATATTTCACAAAGACATCCTTCAATTTTGAATTGTTATTCCCCGCTGATGCCTTTTCCTTTACCTTTCGAACTTCATTATATAAATATTTTGTTGATACATTTGTACACAATTTTTAAATATTAGAAAAGAGACCAGTAGATAGAAAGTTTTATATAGTGTAATATATTGTTAGATATTTAATACTTTATTAACAAATTCGTAAAATATATATTCTACCCAGATATCACCCAGGTAACTATGTCAACAAGGAGCATAGAATAATCTGCCACGTCGAGGCCTACAAAATCAAGGATTTTATTTAGACTTGTACGATTTTGCATGGACAACAGCTCTACCGATTGTCTTTGCTAAAATACGGTTATAGTGATGTCTTATATTCCCTTTTTTAAGTCCACTTATGCGTTTCGGTGATTTAAAAGGGGGATCTGGGAGCTAGGGGCATAGTATCGGCGTGCAGTACTGGATGAAATAGTGGGCTCCAGCAGTTAGGGATCGACCTGAGGGTGTGGACTGTATATTAACTCTAACATCAACCTTATTCTGATTTTCTATATCTAGTGAGATTATCTGTTCTTATTATGTAGGTGGCTTCTTCCCATAGACCCATAGGATGCAATAATATACCAATCAGAACCATCACTTTGAATTGTATATGACATAAATTTGACATTCAATCTTATCGTCAAAGTACCATCGATTCTCTCCGAGCCATCCGCATCAATGATAACCTTGTTTGATTTATGCTCATCGATTCTTTTAAGGACTAGAATCTGACCGGGGACATCAGCTGCAGGCGGAAGTTCAATGCGCACATTTGCAGAGGATGCATCTACAAGGATTGTGTAATCTGAATTTGTAGGTGTATAATCATCCAATACAGTAATTATATTTGTGGCAGGCCCCCCATTATTAATTGGTCCTCCAATCGTGTTTACATCTCGGACATGTAATACGCCATTCGCATCAGCCACAACTATGTCATCTAGGGTATTATCTTGGGGAAGATCCCTGACTCTTACACTGCCATTGACATCCAACTTATGGGTTGGATTTGTTTCCCCAATGCCGACCTTACCGTCCTCCTGGATTCTGAACAATTCCTCCCCAGAAGGTGTTCCACTTGTTTCGCGATCATGCCAAACTGCAAAGACCTCGTCATCTGCATCATTGTCATAATCAATAATAATGTTCCAACTGTATGGGTTATAATTTCCCCCACCATATGTATAGTCTGAAGGTGTCGGGGCACACAAAACTAGCACCATTATTCCTAAAACAACTAGGACACCGATTCTCTTAATATTTTTCTTCATCTTTTTTCCTCCTATTCTTATGTTTGATTAATCTTGTTTGGCTTTATAAAAAAAGAGAGTTATTAGAGAAACCGAAAAAGGTATTCTTTATATTATTGTATTTAACTGCTAAGGTTTCCTCTGTACCCTCCTCTTTTCTTCACCAATTGAAATTAATCAAAAAAATATATTGGTTTCAAGTTATTTAATATTTCTGTATATTTTTTAAATTTCCATACCATCGCCCTTCCCCACGGTCTATTTTGGCCGTGGCAGATGAGAAGTTTGATTGCAAATCCCTCTTGACCAAAAGAAGAAACGAGTATAATTAATCAGAATGCAGAGGAATGGTTATAATACTTATAATGAGAGTGGACAGTTGCTACTCCGATTGTCCACAC
>CBDUXN010000269.1:0-2865 GCA_965371185.1 uncultured Thermoplasmata archaeon | reverse complement strand
CCAATGAAGTCAATACAAGTTTCACCTCTGACACCACCGCACCACAGATCTCGAATGTACAGGTGACCTCCACAACCGATACCAGTGCAATTATTGAATGGACAACGGATGAGGCAAGTAACAGCGTAGTGCAATATGGAACCAGCAGCAGTACGTGGGGGAGTTATCCGTATAGCGAAAACGGTGCTGGTTTGGTCACCAGCCACAATGTGACCCTGACAGGGCTCAATGACACCACGACATATTATTTCCGTGTGGGATCTACAGATGCATCGGGTAATGGGCCGACCACTTCAAACGAGGTGAGCTTTACAACCGATCTTACTCCTGAGTTCACAGTCCAAGGCTTGCCTTTGGATCTGCAAGGCTCGACCCCCGAAAGCGAGGACGTCGTGCTCACATTGAATGGTATTCCCTCCGGTACCACCGTAATCGAGCTGGTGGTGACGGTCTTTGACGCAGATTTCAGCGATGAAGGCCGGCTGTTCATCAATGGCCAAGGCCCGATCTCACTGTTTGGCGCTCAGGGTGTCGGGGCCAATGATTCGATTTCGGTGACATTGGATCCGATCAGCACCGACTCCGCCTCGTATCAGCTAGGGGAGAACACGCTGACCTTCTGGCATGACTCAACAGCTGGGTATGTCATCGAAGATATCAGCCTGAATTTTTTGACTTCGCCTGATGACTGGTCAGATGGGGATGTTGACGGTGATGGCATGCCCAATGCGTGGGAAAATGCGTATGGTCTTAATCTTTATGATAACAGCGATGCCTCTCAGGATGTTGACTGGGATGGATTGACAAATCTGCAAGAATATCAGAATAACACGAACCCCAACAATTCAGATACAGATGGCGATGAGATGACGGATAAGTGGGAAGTGGATAATGGCCTTGATCCAAGGCTCGATGATGCATCAGAAGACCCAGATAGAGACGGATACAGCAATTTAGACGAATACAATGCTCGAACTGATCCGACTGATTATACTTACACCCAAGAACCTAATAAACCCGTTCCTTCCTCGCCAACGGACGGAGAGACTGAGGTGTCATTGGCACCGAAGCTAGAAACAGGCTATTCTTCTGAGCCTGATGCTGATAACCTCCATGCCCAGAGCCAATGGCAGATAAGCTCGGAAAGTGATTTTTCATCACTCCTCCTTGATATAACCAGTACATCTCATCTTACATCATTGAGAGTGCCTCATTCCATCCTGGATGAGGGGACAAGCTATTACTGGCGAGTAAGGTTTTATGACGATAATTTGGCTGCCTTAGATTGGTCGGAACCCTATTTGTTCACTACCCTCGCTACATCAAATGATCAAGACTCTAATAGAATATCCGATGCCCAAGAGGTTGATGGTACAGTAGATTTGGATGGTGATGGTACTTCTGATATAGATCAAAATGATATCAAATCTGTGAAGACATTGGTCGGAGATGGGGTGATAGGGGTTTCCATCAAGGATTCCACGACCGTTACCTCCATTGAATCACTCGAGTCCATTGATCCAGATACTATCTCTGACACTACCAATAGACCAGAAAGTATCCCATTAGGACTTATCACCTTTAAATTGAAGGTAAATAATCCCGGTGATACCGCAGAGGTAACCTTGTATTTTTCAGGGGCGATACAAGAGACCGAAGAGGATTTGGAAAATCTCTTGGGGCTTGCCAAATGGTATAAATATGACTCCATTAATGGCTGGCAGGATTATTCAGACTATGCCACATTTGATGTTGGTAGGAAAGTGGTTACCTTACAACTTAAAGATGGCAGTTATGGTGATGCTGACGGCACAGCGAACGGTGTGATCGTTGATCCTTCTGGCATTGGTACTGGCCAAACCATGGCTGAATCTTCCCTTACGCCCACTCCTGAGCCAACTCCTACCAGTGCTGATGAGGGATACGGAGGAGGATGTTTTATTGCCACGGCTGCCTTAGGCTCTAACGCAAAACTCTCGTCTAACCATCCTTCAGTAAGGGCTGCTGTGAGATACGGTCTTATACCCATAACCGCCGCAGTGGCCTACACACCGCTCTATGTCTTCATCTTACTGCTGCACAATTTAAAATCTATTAACTTCTTGACAAAAAAGTAATTTTACCTTTAGCATTAGACAGATATTAGCTCCAATATTTTGATGGTTATTTGAGAGGAGAGATAAAATATGAGGCCTTTTTTTGGTTAAAAAGATCATTAACCAGAGAACACATAAAGTCAGAACGTTGGTTTTGTTTGGGAAGACATACTAAGGAGCCTGTAATGAAAAAGACGATATTTATCATTGAAAACGATAATCATGTTCTCTCTATGATGAAGGATTATTTTGAATATTCAGGTTATAATATAATAACTGCTTCGAATGGATTGGATGGATTAAAAATGCTCAAGTCTGAAAACTACGATTTGGTGATTACGGATATCGTTATGCCCTATGTTAGTGGACTCGGAATTATCTCTGTTATCAAAGAAAGATCCCCTGACTTACCGGTTATAGCCATCACTGGGTATGGTAAAAACCCTGAAAACCTTGCAGCTGAAAAAAAGGCAGATGTGGTATTGAGAAAACCATTCGAGATGGAAAAATTGATAGATCATGTGGAGAAATTACTTGGGGACTAAAGTGGCTTGATATTTTCGTATTCGTTCACAGGTTCATCTATCAAGGTTCAGAGGTTCCAAGTTCGGGGTTAGTGAAGGTTAACAAAAAAAGCAACCCCGCCCGCCTCGCCTGAGCGAGCACCGGCTCGCGATGGCGGGCAGGCCTGAACCCTGAACCTGTGAACGCCTGCCAAAATGATAATTGACTCTTGATAGATCAAGGGGCATTATCTACCTGATATTTC
>CBDUXN010000268.1:0-2986 GCA_965371185.1 uncultured Thermoplasmata archaeon | reverse complement strand
TAAGGTAAACTTTGATGAGTTAATGAATCGACTGGATATGTTTAAGGAAAAAGAGAAGCAAGCCATGGAATACTACGAAAGAGGTACAAAATAATGGTAGATATTGGCGGAACTCGTGTCCCAATGCGGGAGCAGCCAGTTCGAGAGCGGATAGAGAATTTTCACTCCGTGCCGTTCGGTTATGACGAGGGAGAGGTAGTAGCAGAAGCGCAGAGATGTATAATGTGCAAGCATGCCCCATGCGAGATTAACTGTCCAGTCCGCCTGAAGATCAAGGAGATGATAAGAAAGATAGCCGAACGCAAATTTAAGGACGCGTTTCTAATCGTTAAGGAGGACAATCCAATCCCTGCGATCACTGGGCGGGTGTGTCCACAGGAAGACCAGTGCGAAGGCGTTTGTCCACTGGCAAAGACGGAAAACGGCGTAAATATCGGTAAGTTGGAAGCGTTCATAGCCGATTGGGCCATGAAAAATGGGATTACCGAGGAATTTCACATCGAGGAAAGAGCAGAAAAGGTTGCAGTGATAGGCTCAGGACCCGCAGGCATTAGTTGTACCGTGGACCTCCGTAAATTCGGTTATCAGGTAACTATGTTCGAGGCGCTTCACAAAGCAGGCGGAGTGCTTCAATACGGCATCCCCGCTTTTCGTCTGCCTAAGGATATCGTGGACTATGAGTTATCGTACATTAAGAAGATAGGAGTGGATATCCAGCTCAATAACATAATAGGACAAAACATAAAGTTTAGTGAATTGCGCGAGAGCTTCGATGCAATTTTCATTGGAACAGGCGCGGGCGCCCCCCTGTTTATAGGCATGGATGGGGAGAAACTCAATGGTGTTTATTCGGCCAATGAGTTTCTCATCCGGGTAAATCTGATGAAGGCCTACGATTTCCCAGAACAAGATACCCCGATCGTTTGCGGAGATGAAGTGGGTGTTATCGGGGCAGGAAACGTGGCGATGGATGCTGCCAGGTGCGCCCTCAGACTCAGTGCGAAAAATGTATATATCCTATATAGGAGGACGAAACGAGAATCGCCAGCTAGGAATGAAGAAGTACAACACGCACTCGAGGAGGGAATAATCTTCAAGGAATTGATCAGCCCCACAAGGGTGTTGGGTAACGAAGAAGGTTGGGTGACTGGAGTGGAGCTGGCTAAAATGAAGCTTGGCGAGCCTGATAAAAGCGGCCGCCCTAGACCCATAAAAATCGAGGGTAGCGAGTTTACTATGAAATTAGATACGGTCATAGAGGCCCTAGGATCCAGACCCAACAGACTCTTCCTTGATCGAGCACCCGAATTGGAAAGAAACAAACGAGGTGTGTTGGTTGTCGACGAGAATCTGAATACGAACATGGGAGGGGTCTCTGCGGGCGGTGATGCAATAAGTGGTGGCGCCACTGTGATTCTCGCGCTTGGGGAAGGAAGAACAGCCGCAAAATCTATCCATAATTACTTATCAAAGGGGGATAGTAAATGACATCCTTACAAGCCGCCTTTGGTGCAGATAAAATCGAGATCCCTTTAGGCAAGGTCCACATAGTAAAGGATAGGTGTAAAGGGTGTGGATACTGTATAAAATACTGTCCAAGAGAGGTTTTGGAGTTTTCAGACGAGCTTAATGGTAAAGGATATTATTTCCCTCAGGTAAAAGATGAAGACGGCTGCCTTAACTGCGATCTCTGTGAGCTAATTTGCCCCGAATTTGCTATTTGGTCTACATTGGAAGGGTACGTTAAGCCAAAATTGACGAAGGTGGTGGTAAATGAATTCCTCTAAGTCCGAGCCAGCAATCGGCGTATTTATATGCCACTGCGGAAAGAATATTGCGACCACCGTCGATATCGAAAGGGTAACACAGGCCATGGCAGGGCTTGAAGGTGTGGCTTTTGCCGAGAATTATAAGTATATGTGCTCTGAGCCAGGTCAGAAATTGATCCGCGATGCGATTCGAGATAAGAGATTGACAGGGGTTGTAATCGCTGCATGTTCGCCTCGCCTCCACGAAGTTACCTTTCGGGGGACCATAGCTGCGGCAGATTTGAATCCATATCTATGCGAAATAGCCAATATCCGTGAACAATGCAGCTGGGTGCATAAGGATAAAGAAAAGGCCACTAAAAAGGCTATCAAGATAGCTAGGTCTTTGGTGGAAAAGGTCAAATTCAACGACGCCCTCACGCCGATCAGCGTACCTGTTACCAAAAAATGCATGGTCATTGGGGCCGGGATAAGCGGGATGCAGGCCACACTCGACATAGCTGATGCAGGTTTTGAGGTCGTCCTAGTCGAAAAGAACTCGTCGATAGGGGGACACATGGCACAACTTTCCGAGACCTTTCCCACGCTCGATTGCTCGCAATGTATCCTCACACCCAAGATGATGGAAGTTGGAAATCACCCAAACATCGAGTTATTGACTTACTCCGAGGTCGTAGAGGTCAATGGATATGTTGGTAATTTCAATGTCAAGGTGAAAAAGAAACAACGGTATGTGGATATAGATAAATGTACTGGCTGTAACGAATGCACCAACGTCTGTCCTGTCGTGGTCCCTGGTGAGTTCGACGAAGGGCTCGGTTTGAGAAAGGCGATATACGTCCCCTTTCCGCAAGCGGTGCCTCAAACCTATGTTTTGGATGATAAGGCCTGCCTCGGTTTGCTTCCACTAGCATGTAGTAAGTGTATGGAGGTTTGCGAGCCCGGCGCGATAGATCTCGATCAACATTCCAAATATTTGGACATTGAGGTCGGCACGATTATTGTGGCTACCGGATACGATCTTCTACCAAAGGAGAATATAGGCGAGTACGGGTATGGAAAATACAAAGACGTAGTTAATGGGTTGCAGTTTGAGCGGTTATTATCCGCCTCTGGCCCAACATTAGGCGAGATTAGGAGGCCTTCGGACGGTAAGATCCCCAAAGAAGTGGTGTTCATACAGTGTGTTGGTTCTCGCGACCCAGAGCATAGTATGC
>CBDUXN010000267.1:0-3030 GCA_965371185.1 uncultured Thermoplasmata archaeon | reverse complement strand
AATGTAACCCGTTTTTCCTCATGCCGGTAACAAATCCCTCATAAGAAACATTGAATGAATGAAATTGGCGAAGTTTTTTATACAAAAACACATTCTCATAGCGAGGGCGTACATTGGATTTTAATAATATATTCGAGAAATTGAAGAAGAACAAATGGGTGTGGTTAATTTATATTCCTTTAACTATCGCCGCTAATCTGCTCATACTCTTCACGGGAGAATGTTTTGCCTCGATATTGGTGGCCCTGTTCACATTCGGTATACCCTATCTTTTTGGTTTAAGGAGCATGAAGACTTACCTGATCGCGGGAACAGCTATTATTATCGTTACAGGAATACTTTTTGGGGCGGTAATTGCATATTTCATGTACAACCAAATGTATATTTACGAGCCAAAAGATGTTAGAAATTCAGAGTTAATCGACGGTTCTGTTACGCCTTATTTGGGAGATGAAACCACCCTCTTCAATTACACTGTCCGATACACTGGAGATGAAAATCCGGTAAACATCACTGTTTATGTAAATATTACAGGTTTGGCTCAGGAATTTAAAGAAAGCATCCCTCTAAAGAATGCTACCGACGGTTTATATTATAACGCGACCGTTTTGGATAAAAACGTGTATATATACATTTTTTCAGCCTATTTAAACAATAGCAATAAATGGATCGAGACGCATGAGGCAAAACCTGGCTTTGGACCCATAACCCTTTCTTATTCAGAATTGCTAGAACTTTTTATTTTCAATACGATTCTTCAAATGTTCATGGGTTCCGGTCTTTTCTTCTATATGTTCTTGGTTTTGTTCTGGTGGAGGAAAAAGGCCAAAGAAGAGAGGATGAAATGGAAAGAGGACAAGGGGGTTGAAGAGAAACCAAAACCAGAAAAGCACAAAGAGGAAGTCAAAGAAGAGGAAGGAGAGTTCGAATGCACCGAGTGCGGTGCCGATGTTTCCGCAGATGCAACCGAATGCTGGAAATGCGGTGAAAAATTCGAAGGCGAGGAGCTAGAGGTCAAGGAGGCTGCAAAGGCTGAAGATGGGGAGGAAGTGATAACGGGAACAGGTACCAAAAAGGAGAAGAAAGAAGTTTATACTTGCAATGCCTGCGGCGCCGAAGTTGATGCCGATGCAACAAAGTGCTGGAACTGCGGGGAAAGATTCGAAGATATGGATGAGGAGGGGGAGGAGAAAGGTAACGAGCCTGGGGAAGAGTAGAACAAGCCGGCGAAGAAATTCAATGACTACAAACCAATGCCTTAATATCTGAAATTTTAGCGTCTGTTTTGAACCCTGTAGGGCTGAAGTGCGTCCTGCTTGCAGCAAAACCGTTTTCCTTTAGTTTCCCTATAATAGACCTGATGGGTAAAGCATGTGTCTTAGTCAGGCTTGCAATTTCGTTAACGTCATAGAAGAGAGGCGGTGAATCTGCCTCCTCAAGCCAAAGGTCCAATAGTTTCTCTAGTCTCTTTACCGTTCCCATACATTTATCCCGCCTGATCTTTGCAAGGAACACCTTTTCGTGCAGGTTTCCCAACCAAAGTGGCCCGGAAACCTGCCCTTCGCCTAAATGCTCAGGAATACCTCTTATAGCCTTGCGCTCACCAGTTTTGTGGTTGTGTAGAATATAACCCACATTCTCCAGGGCTTTGTCTGCCCTCTTTGCCCCCTTCTTCACGTTAAAATGGGCTCTGAGGTAGTGATCAACTGAGAATACATGTATTGGTGTCAACGCCATGTCGTACTTTGCAGCAAGTTTGATGCAATGCCCCACAAGTATCCTTGTTCCTATCTCGTGGGAATAAGGCGTTCTCAAGGGTCTAGCATCGTACCTTCGCAAACACGTTTTCGGGTAGGTGCCGTACAGCGGTGCTTTATCTGTAGCGGTTAACGCAAGCATACCATCGGCACGAAGGCTTTGAACTGCGGCATCAATGAAACCTACAGGCGAGCCGAATGGGTCTATATCCACGTAATCGAAATCCTCATCGCTGAGAAGGGTGTTCAACTTCCTGTTCTCGGCCTGGCAATTTTCAAGGGCATTTAATGCTATGTTCCTTTCTATCAACTCCGCTGCCACAGGATTGTGGTCGTTAATAACCACATGAAAATCGCCTTTGCACTCGTTTCCTATCCTCACACCCCTTGCACCCGTACCAGCAAGACCATCCAAAAGCCTTGTTTTCCTCTTTTTTAGGAATTCCCTCAGCATCAATACAGATACATCCCTGCTTAATTCCATAACCGGATTGAAAAACACAGCCATCCTTGAAGTGCTCGGGCCTTTGAGGTGCAAAATAGCATCCTTGGGAACCATCAAATCGGTTTTTCCTTCCCTGATCTGGGTGAGCTTCAAAGCATATCGCCTTTCATCAGCTTTATGATCTTATAGGGCAGAAGATTTCTGTTGATCGGTGTTACCTCTAAGATTCGTACATCATCCCTTCTTCTGATATCCTGGAGAAGAGGATTTCGGGATTTCTTATGAAGAGTGAGTATCATGGGCTTGTCCTCCTCAAGGGCTTTCTTTACAGCATCAACGAACCTCTCACTTTCCACCTCCATCCTCCCAACCTCATCGATGATAACGATGTCCGCGTTCTCCATTGCATCCTCTATTGCCTTCACGCCGATGCTTTCCAAAGCGTCGAGGTTCACCTTGTATCTGCCCACAATTATTTTAGAATCAAAATCCACATGGGCCAGAATATCCTTTTCCTTGTTCATCCAATCCATAATGTAGAACCCAACGCGTCTATTGTTCTTTATTATGGGCTCAGTGACCATGCCTCCAACCTTTTGATCCCCTTCCTCTAACATCTCGATGACCTTGATCAGGGCTTGGGTTTTACCTGCGTTGGGGAGCCCAGTAATGCCTATTTTGATGGTAACTCCCATAAATTCACCATAGCTGAGGGTTGATGGGGGGTATAGGCTTCATACCATAATAATATTGTCAATATGCGCTTAATATGTTGATATGCGGGAATTTTAACGGTTTTTCTGGGGATTTCAGACATTACACAAAATT
>CBDUXN010000266.1:0-3030 GCA_965371185.1 uncultured Thermoplasmata archaeon | reverse complement strand
CCATTTTTCATCTGGTATGCCGATTACTACTGTCTCGAAAACAGCTGGATGGTTATGAATCACTTTTTCGACTTCGACTGACGAAATGTTTTCTCCTCCAGAGATAATGATATCTTTTTTGCGGTCTACTATTGTTAAATACCCTTCTTCATCTATTACAGCCATATCACCTGTGTGGAACCAACCATCAATGACCACTGCGCTTGTACTCTTAGGGTCTTTTAGGTATTCTTTCATAACAGTATTGCTGCGGATGACGATTTCCCCAATTGATTTTTCATTCCGAGGGACATCATTGTCCTCGTCATCCACAACCCGCACTCGCATGCCCACTATTGGCAAACCTGTCTTCACCTGATACGAACGACGGGTTGAGTCATCAGTTGGTAAGTGGGATTTAGGTCTTGCGATGGCCATAAAAGGAGTGGTTTCTGTCAGGCCATAGCCAACATATGCTCTACAACCGATGTTTTCTTCAATTCCTGCGATTAATGAATAGGGCGATGGCGCGCCGCCAATTACAACTTCTTCTAAGCTGCTCAAATCGTATTTTTTAAGATCTGGATGCTGCAACATGCCATTGAAAATCGTTGGTACACCAAGTAATTTCGTTACCTTCTCTTTCTCTACAAGACGTAGAATCTCCCCGAAATCAACTTTTCGCAGCATCACATGTCTACCGCCAACTGCTGTTAGGAATTGAGGTGTCCCCCATCCATTAACATGAAAGAGGGGGACGATGTGAAGAAATACATCTCTATCAGAAACACCAAAACCTGGGATTGCAGTTAACGTATGGATGTATAAAGATCTATTTGTGATTGCCACGGCTTTAGGCGGGCCAGTTGTTCCGGAGGTATAAAATAACTCGGCTACAGCATTCTCGTCAACATCGTCGAGATTAACAACCGCTGTTGGCGAAGCCTTCTCTAGTAAAAATTCATAATCGTGGGCCCAGCCAACATTTTTATCTTTCTCCATTACGATGTAATGTTTTACACCATCTAATTTTTCCCGCAAGTTATCAACCAGTGGCATAAAGTCATAATGAAAACACAGGGCTTTTGCTTCCGAGTGGTTGAGGATATATTCAACTTCGTGGTGGGTTAGGCGGATGTTGATTGGGTTGAGAACACCGCTGATTTGAGGTACGGCATAATAGGCTTCGAGAAGTTGATGCGTGTTATAAGTAATGAACGAAACGACATCTCCCTTACCAAGACCCAGGTCTGTCATTGCATTAGCAAACCGATTGACTCGCCGGTCAAACTCTGAATATGTGAAACGTTTTTCGCCATCAACGACGCCAACTTTATTCCCGAAATATGCAACAGCCCTTTGCCTGAACTCCAGTGGAGTAAATGGCACGATCATAATGTTCTCCTCGATGAATGAAAATATGGGGAATTTTTGAAACTAAAGTATCTCATTAGGTGAATAGAATTTAGGATAGAGTCGTATTTATTAAATGCGCATAGCCACTTCCACACAATTTCACATAAACAAATTCTCATTCTATAACTTATTACAACATCAAATTTCCTATTTTATCAATCCTCATTCTATCGGACCGTAAACATGAGAGCATATTATTTCATAAAACTCAAATTCAACTTGTCTGTTTTGTTCAGCATAAGCTGCTGCCTCTTTTCCAATAACGCGAACCTCGTCAAGAACAGAAAGAACTTGAGAGGGCCAATATCGGGGGAGAACCATCAACGGATCTCCAACCGGACCTTCTGGTATATGAACTGGATGGTCTGGATCCTTTTGAACCGCAAGTGGAATCCAGTTGAACATAACTGGCCCACGAGAATTTATTGTGAAGCCAAGTCGATACCCAGATTGTCGTGCCAGTTGAACAGCTCGAGGTGTAAAGCCACCCCCAGGCCAAATAAATGCAATTGGTGTCTTGTTAAAATGCTCTTGAATGGCAGCAATCGAACCTTGTAGTTCATTGAGGACATATTCGTCTGTTGAATTATTGCGAATCATATAATGAAGTACCCCATGAGCTTGATAGTCTACCCAGCCTTCTGCAGCCAAAGCCTCCATCTGTGCCCACAAAACCTCCGTGGTTTCAGGGAGGCTGATCCAGGCATTGACTACAGGCCAGCCCCAATCTTCCCAATATTTTCGGAACCTGGTATTAAAATATTTTGCAGCGTGACGGTCGTCCGCGAGAAGTAAGACAGAGCGAGGTGGAATCCATGCATTACTTTCCAGAAAGTTGGCTAACTGTTCTGTGTTGATAGCTTCAAATCCTTGATTCTTCAATTCAGCCATCATTTTTTTGAAATTATTGAGATAGATTTGGTTCGGATTTGTGATTTCGTCCCCTGCTTTAAGAATTGAGTGGAACATGATCACCATCGCAATTGTGCCAGGTTCGCTTTTTTCCGTGTCCCATTTCAACTTTAAGTACTGACAAGCATCTTGAATATAAAAATGTGGTGTAACATATGCCCCTAAGTATGGTGTCTGAAACAAAGGAGGTAGCGCTGGTGGAGTTCGTATAACGGTTGGTGTTGAGGAGGGAGTATCTGTGGGGACTAGCGTGAACGTTGGCAGGTCTGTGGGTGACAAATCTGTGTATTTCTCGGTTTCAGAGGATATTGTTGAAGTACTGCACGAAGTTAGTGAGATATTGATCAAAAGGATTGAAGTGCATAACAAGGTAATTAGCTTTTTCATTTTAATAGTCAAGTTATTTTTTTCTCCATATAAATAACATCTTCACCCAAACACTATCAATGTATAATTATAATCGATAAGAATCAGCTGGAATTCTAATAATATATTATCCATTCAAAGAGAAGGGTAGGGGGATATATATTTTTCGTAGTAATTTCCTAAGATGTCTGCTACTGATAAATATTATTATTTGTTCCAACACACTACAATTCTAATAAAAATTTAGTCCCTTGGCATTAATTTTCCCTTGACAGGGAAGTATTATTTCATTATAATGGTTTCGATAAGTATTATTATCATAATCATTATTTGCTCATTGTCACATTCCATAATAGA
>CBDUXN010000265.1:0-3290 GCA_965371185.1 uncultured Thermoplasmata archaeon | reverse complement strand
TCATATTCTCTGCCTGTTTTCCTCTTCCGAGGTCAGTGGTGGTTATCATGACGAGGCCGTCGTCGTTAATATCTATCTTCAGGTCAAGCTCATCGGTAATTGCACGTATTATCTTGCCGCCTGGTCCGATAATATCCCCGATCTTCTCTGGGTCGATCATGAAGCTGATGATCCTTGGGGCATAGGGTGATAGCTCCTTTTTCGGTTCAGGAATGGTCGCCTCAATGGTGTCCAATATCTCGTTTATGGCCTTGCGCATCTGGGGAAAGGTGGCCTTGATGATATCATATGAAAGGCCGCGGGTTTTTGTATCCATCTGGAGGGATGTTATGCCGTCCCTGGTGGACGTGAACTTGAAATCCATGCCTCCCTTGCCGTCCTCCAGGTCCTGCAGATCGGTGAGTATCTTCCATCGTCTTCCATCAGAAGCGAGACCCATTGCGATACCTGCCACAGGCTTTGTTATGGGTACACCAGCGTCCATGAGCGCAAGTGTGGAACCGCAGGTTGCCCCCATTGACGATGAGCCGTTGGACCCCATGACCTCCGACACCACCCTGATGGTATACGGGAAATCCTCCTCTACAGGAAGAACCGGGGCCAAGGCCTTCTCTGCCAGGGCTCCATGGCCGATCTCACGCCTGCCGGCGCCCCTGATGGGCTTCACCTCGCCCACGCAGTAGGGCAGGAAGTTGTAGTGGTGGAAATACCTCTTTGCGCCGTCCCTCTCCATGGTCTCGATGGAAAGCTCATCGAACGGTGCGCCCAGGGTCACAGCGGTAAGTATCTGGGTTTCTCCCCTGGTAAAAAGCCCGCTGCCGTGTGTTCTTGGAAGTACACCCACCTCTGCAGACAGGGGTCTTATCTGATCCAGTTTCCTACCATCAACCCTCTGATCCCTATCCAATATGGCAAGGGTCACCTGCTCCTCGATGAATTCCCAAAAGAATTTCGCCAACAGCTCTTCCACATACTGTTTCGCTGCCTCCTCATCCCGTTCTTGTGTGACGAGCCTTACTTTGAACTCCTCGACCAGTAGGTCCCAAAGAGTGTGAAGAATTTCTTTCCGCTCGCCCTTTGAGCCGACTGGAGTGTTGAAAAGGCATTTATCAAGGTGCGAAAGAGCCTCCTTTTTTATATCCTCGATAACCTTCTGATCCTCGGGGCTTACTTCATTCATAATAATCAGGTCATCCCCCGAAGCCTTTGGCTTGCCTATCTCACTCCTGATATCGTCGATAAAGCTGGCCATGGGTCCCATGGCCTCCATTGCGATCCTGAGGGCTTCGGCTACTTCGTCGTCCGTTGCCTCTTTGACATCACAGTCCACCATCATGATTCTATCGCCATCACCTGCCACAACCAAATTGAGGTCAGTGACTTCCATCTCCTCTGCCGTGGGGTTCACCAGGTAATGCCCGTTTACCAGGCCCACCCGCACACCAGCTATGGGCCCGTCAAATGGTATTTTGGAGATGTGGACGGCTGTTACGGCAGCCAGAATGGCAACGATGTCGGGCTTGTTCTCGTAGTCCAGGCTAAGAGGGAGGCAGATAACCTGTATCTCGTTCCTCACATTTTGGGGAAACAACGGTCTTATACCCCGATCCACCATCCTTCCGATGAGCATGGCCTCGGCGGAGGGCTTCCCTTCCCGCTTTGAGAACCTGGGTCCCTTTATCTTTCCTCCGGCAAAGTAGCGTTCTTCATAATCCACCATCAGCGGGAAGAAGTCCACTTTCCTTGCTTCATTTGACATCATCGCGGTGGCCAAGACCATTGTACCGCCCATTTGGACCGTCACGGCCGCCGATGCCTGAAGTGCCAATCGACCTGATTCTATGATCACTTTCTTTCCTGCAAACTCCCTTTCGAACCTCTGGCCTTCCATGATTTCACCTTGATATACCTGTCGTCCGATATACCCTGAATCCGATTCGGTATTAAATAGTTAATGCCTTGATGCTGCAATGGGCTCGTCGGCGTAAAAACCGTCACGAGCACCGGAGCGGATAGCGTTATATTGCCTTATAGGAGTTGGTTTGAGCGATCTCTCTAACTTCTGCGGGAAAAAGGGAGCTTATATCCTACATATAATTCATCATTTACGAGCTTCTGTGGCCGAAGATGATGCATTCATAACAAATTTTAAGTGGAGGTAAGCTATTAGTTTAGATAATAAATAAGCATACAGGAGGAATGAAATTGGGCGTAGCAACTGAAGAGGATGTTGATGGCTGGCTGAAGGATATTGAACTTGTGTCTCTGGAGAAAGTGGGTCCTGGCATTTGGAATTTTGTACAGCAGTCCGGAGATTCAACGATAAAGGGCAGTATTATGTACACTGAAGGAGATTCTTCCTCGCCGTCTATGATCGGAGTTGGATGTCTCTTTTTGGAACCTCCGGAGAAGAATCATTTCGAGCTGTATAAGAAGCTCTTGGAATTACATGCAATCAGCCAGCAAACGAAATTCAGCCTTATGAAGAACGGCTCCATAATGCTGATAACCCACAGAAGCGCCGTTGACTTGGATCCATCAGAGTTCAAGGAGATGATAAAAACCGTGGTCAGCATGTACGACCGATTTCATGATAATTGTTTATCCATCGTAAGGTAGATGGTTTTAAGGAAGTCAAAAAAGGGAGTTGAGTGAGCTCTGTGATGAAAAAGTAAGATGGTTTTAGGGCGATAAACGTCTCCAATATGCAAGGATGAACGTTTTATATCTCCAATCCAAGCAAACAGAAGATAGGCTCTTTTTTTTCAGTTATTACTTCTTATGAGCCGCACAGTACTTAGATCTGCCCGATGCATAACTCTTGCATCTTTTACCTGCCTTGGTCTTTGCTGCGCATTTTGCTTTCTTTGCCTTAGCTTTCTTCTTTGTCGTCTTCTTCTTCGTGGTCTTCTTCTTTGTGCTCCTTTTTTTTTTCGGCAAGTTACATCACCTATCAAAGGAATGAGTTATGGTTATAAAGTCTTTTTCCAAAGAAGATAGATCAACCTACGATTACTGAGCTGAACCTCAAAGTCGGCCAGGGGGTATATCACGAATTTCGTACGGAAAGTAAGGCTCTCCTCACATAGATTGGAGGGGCAAAAGGGAGCCCCTGTTCATTTACAGAATAGTCAGACCATGTAAACTATAAATTGAATATATCCTCTAAGGTTAGTATAGGTGGATATTTGGTGATGCAAATGTTTATAGTCTAATTTGACATATACATACACATGGGGCAACAAGAGGTCTATGATTTTCTAAAAGCACATCCAATTGAATGGTTTACG
>CBDUXN010000264.1:0-3297 GCA_965371185.1 uncultured Thermoplasmata archaeon | reverse complement strand
TGGCCATGTCTTCGACCCTGAGGCTCAGACCCGAAGGGAGCTCGGGCCGAATGGAACTCAAGGTCGAAGACAATTGCTCCGAGCTAACTGGTTAAAATACGTCACTGTATTTGCGAATCGAAGCACTTAGATATTGATGCGGTGATTGCAACAGTATCCCCTATCGCGAGTTGTCTGGATAACCTAGGCAAGGGCAATGAAATAGACTTTTTCTTAGAAGGGCCTCTAATATCATCGCGGATGCCCGCTATGAGTTATGTGTTTTTGGTGAGCGAGCCCTTCGGTTTCTAATCCAGGCCGATAACCAAAAGGCAAAAGAGATTCTCACGTCTGTCAAGTCCGTAGATGCGTCTCGAATGGCTAGCACCGATTCGGGCGTTGTCTATTTGAGGCTGCTCTCTGAACTCTTGTGGTTCGAGATGCCCTTAGGCAAGAATCTGGAGATATTGGACACACTTCTGTCAAATGCAGATGATCCCGTCAAAGAATTGTGGAAAGGGGAGGGTCAGGTCCACAATCTTGACAAAATAAGGGTCGCCACCCGGCGATATCTACGAAAAATGAACGCTGCATCCAAAATGTAATAAGATATGTTACCGTTATTTCGCCTCTATTTCATTTTCTGGACACGAGACCTAAACCATTCGTTCCACTATGCCATCATTCCATGGGATGGCCTACGTCGCCACTAAAAGCTCATTGATTTCGATAAATTATAAAAATTCAGGGAAGACTTGTTAGTTTGTTTCTTATTGCTTTGCAGTGAGCGAATTTTATGCTACACGTAGATCAGGTGAGTCCCTGGATGGCAAGATGGAGCAAAATATCACCCTACTTTAATTGGAGAAGGGGTCTGAGTGCTTTTCCTGCAATGAAATGTCGTTTCGTAAACCTATACCTTTACTACCCGCTTTTATAATCCTTTTAATCATGTATGGATGTGCCGCCATGAAAACGTCTGCTCCACCCTTGGCCACCATACCAGGTATTTCAGGCCAATTTAGGATAGGTCAAATATTAGATCTTAAGGCAGGAGAGCTCCTCTCCTTTGACCAGTTAATTAATCAGATCGCATCAAAAGACCTTATATTTATTGGTGAGGTACACGATAATCCAGAGCATCATCTTATACAGGTTCAGATTCTCCAGGCACTCGTGGATCGTTTCGGCACCGTGACCATTGCCATGGAGTCTTTTCAAAAACCACAACAGCCATCCCTCGATCGCTATCTGCAAGGAGAATTAACCGAATCAGAGTTTCTGAGGGAAGTGAACTGGAAAGGTGGATGGGGTTTGGATTATCATTTCTATCGCCCCCTCATGCTATTGGCAAGGCAAAATGCTCGTGGAATACTGGCCATCAATGCCCCCCATGATATCGTAAGAAAGGTGGCAAGACATGGCTTGCAAAGTCTGGATATAAATGAACGCAACAAGCTGGCTAAAGACATTGATCTTAACAATAAAGCACATCGTGCTTACCTCCGTACAGCTTATGAACAACATGATCACAGGGAGCTAAGAAAATTTGATTACTTTTATGAAGCACAGTGCGTATGGGAAGATACAATGGCGCAAAACCTGGCTGAATATCTAAGGGAAAGCAGAGGAAAACTAATTGTCTTTACGGGGAATGGCCACATTGTAAATAAATTCGGTATTCCGGACCGCACCATCAGGCGGTTTCCTGTTTCTATGGTGACCATCCTGCCTCATCCCCTAAATGAGAATGAGGCCATAGAGAAAGAGACTGCCGATTATGTCTGGTTAACGGCCGGTTATCCCCATAGGTTCAGGATATCTCATAAATAGAAATAAACTATTTCTTAGCGCGTCCCTCACGGCCCCCATCTGCAATTTTTCGATATTAACATTTTCTTTTTTGCATACTCGCCGAATGAACTTTTTCACCTTCTGCCCACGTTGCATTGTGGGAAACTGATATGTCAGAGTTTCATCAGTTTCCTTAAGAACCCGCTCTACAAAATCTCCGCTACCTAATATCCGCAGTAATTCAACATAGTCAACGAGGTCCCTTACTCAGACCATTCCATGGGATGACCTAGATCGCCACTAAAAGCTCACTGATTTTGATAAGCTATAGAAATCCACTTTGCAATGTGCGAATTTTGTGCTACACGGAAATTACGTGAGTCACGGGAGGACAAGATAAAGCAAAATATTACCCTGAGTATTGAGAAGGATATAATAAAGAAAGCAAGATTAATATCGGCCCAAAACGGCACCTCAATTAGTAAAATGCTCAGTGACAAGCTCAAGCAGATTATAGATAAGGAGGAACAGTATGAAACTGCCAAGCGTAGCGCTTTGCATACCCTAAAGAAGGGATTTCGTTTGGGAGGTAAAGATAACATGGAAGCGGGAAGGTCTCTATGTTTCGACCTCTTAATAAGGTCACAGCGAGAAGAATATTGCAGAGGTACTTCTCTTGGCAGGCGGTTATAAACGATCCCCAGATAATTGTGCAAGCGAGCGAAATTGAAGAAGCCTACAATATATTCTTTTGGGATGCCCTGATTGTTTCCGCTGCTTATTCCAAAAATGTTGTCACGATTCTAACGGAGGATCTCACTCACGGCCAATATATAGAGGGGATCTTTATCCAAAATCCATTTGTTTAACAGCGTCATAATTCCAATCTTCTGGAACTTGAGGAGGTACGAAAATATCGTTTATCTTTAATTCATGTGAATCTTAAGGAGATATTTTGAAGGCAGCCAAATTGAAGCCATATGTTGGAGGTGTGAGTATGAAAAGGTGTTCATGGTGTAATTTAATTTTTCTTATTATCTTGGCCTTACCTTTGGGCCTGATGGCTAGGGTGAATCCCACAGGTAGTCGAGACAGGATCCAAGAAGATTAATACATGAATCTTAAGGAATTAAGGATAAATGGCAGTCGTCTACGAGGCACTTTGGAAGAAATGGCGAAAATAGGAGCTACCCCCGCAGGTGGCGTACAGCGTTTGACCTTAACGGATGAGGATAAGCAAGCCAGAGCCCTTTTTGTTAAATGGCTTGAGCAACTTGATCTTGAGATCAGGATAGATGAGATGGGAAACATCTTTGGAAGACGAGCAGGAAAAAATAACGATCTTCCTCCTGTCATGAGTGGTTCCCATATCGATTCCCAACCCAAGGGTGGTCGTTTTGACGGTATTTTGGGGGTTATGGGTTCTCTGGAGGTATTGAGAACTATCCACGAAAACAGTATCAGCACGGAACGGCCCATTGTAATCGTGGATTGGACCAACGAGGAAGGCTCTCGCTTTGCCCC
>CBDUXN010000263.1:0-3298 GCA_965371185.1 uncultured Thermoplasmata archaeon | reverse complement strand
AGCCGTGGAATTTACCGCCATGGTCAATGCCCAGCCTGTGGATGAGGTTCAGTGCAGGTGGAAGATCGGGATCGATGGCTCCAATACCGCCGGTGTGCAGAGAACAGGGATGGTCGCTTTGGGCGGATCCATGGCCATGAGCGGAACAGAAAAGGGCGAGCTCAAATCCATTGGCATCACAACCATCTGCCTGGAAGAGGATGCCGCCCGAAAGGTGGAAAAAATGAGTGATGAAGTTACATACCGTCTTGATAGGCTCGGAATACCGTTGATAGAGGTGGCAACGGAACCAGAAATAAATAATCCTACGGGCCTGCAGAAAAGCCGTTTGTAAAAACCTTCCTCAGAATGGGTTTTTTACCAGTTTGTCCTCAGGCATCAAATGGAAGAGCCGCTCCAGCAGTATCAGAAGTCCTCTGCAGAAACTGCACGCTTTTACAATGGACTTGTCTACCACTAATAGAAAGCCCTTGCATAGTGCGGTGATCTTTTCCAGGAGATGCTCGTACTCGTTCGCCTCAGATACCTCGACCATTTTTTAAGTCTCCCTGGTTCGCTTGTGGTAACTACTGTTATATGTATTGATGAACTCTTATATATAGATTTTTCGAAATTCTTTTATATTATTTATGGTTCTAAATTATCTGGCAGAATACTATCCACTTGCCATGAAATCATGGATGCTTGCCTGTTTTTTCCCATCGTTTGCGGGAAAAGAAGGCAATACCTCCTCTAGATCGTATTTTTTTAGCAAGGAGCGCGTTCTCAGCCTCAATTTCTTTGTATAAAGGAAATCAGGAGCAGAACCGAACTCGTAGAGAGCCTTGTATTTTGGAAGTAATTCAGGAAAATGCCTTTTTAAAACCTTTATCACGGCTGATCTGCATTCATCCCCCAAGACCAAGGGATTTGCTAGAACATACCTTGCATTCATGTCTGCTGCTTTTCTGATGACCTCCTCAAACTGCCCATCCGAATCTGTTATGTAAGGGATTATCGGTGCCAATGCTATACCTGTGGTTATCCCCTTCTCAGCAATTTTACCCAGAGCTTCAAGGCGCTTTGTCGGCGAAGAAGCATTTGGCTCGAAGATCTCTGCAATGCCCTCGTCAAGGGTGTTTATACAGAATGTAACAGCGCACCAGTTCTCTGCCATTCTCGAAAGCAAGTCCAGATCATCCAGCACCATATCAGACTTTGTTAAAATATGGAGGGGGAATTTCCTGGTTTTCAGTACTTCCAGTATCTTTCTTATGATCCTGTGCTCCTTTTCTGCGGGTTGGTAGCCAAACATGCAAATCAGGCCCTTTTTGGCGTGTTTCAAATCCTTTTTGAGAATACTGGGGGCATTTATCTTGATCTTTATTATTCGAGAAGAATCACTTGGTCCTTTTCGATGCATAAAGCTCTTGAATCTCCAGGGGCAGTAAACACATCCAAGTTCGCATCCGATATAAGGTGATATGATGTAGCCGCATTTGTACTTGGTGATCCTGTCTGCCCTGTCCAAAACACGTTTGCACTGATAAGGTTGGTATTCTATTTTCATCTGTTTTCACCTTTATCCAGGATAGCCAAATCTCTGCGAATCATGCCCTCCCGTCCAATGCCAGGCCAACATTTTCCAGGCCTTTGATGAGATTTTCTTTTTCTCCACCAAAGCCTATGCGTATGTGGTTCTCACAGCCAAAGAACCTGCCAGGGGAGATTATAGTTCTGTACTTACTCAACAAATGCTCTGCAAGTTCCATGGTGTCCACATCCTCTTTCAATCTTTGGAATCCAATCAAACCATATTTAGGGACAATCCATTCCAGATCGTCCCTGCTCTCCATCCATTTCGTGATTATAGGATAGTTGCTGGACATTATTTTCTTTACCTTATCAACGAACCAATCTCTCTTTTCCAATATCATTGCGGCGAACGTCTCGCTTGCACAGGAATTTGAGACCAGAAGGTAATCGTTGATCTTTCTGGCCTTCCCTATTATCTCGGGATTACACATGGCCCAGCCGATCCTCAAAGATCCCGAGCCATAGAATTTTGAAAGGCTGCAAGTGGAGATGCCAAACTCACTTAAGGATGAGAAGGTCGGAGGTGCATCTTCCAGTATGAAATCCCTGTAAACCTCATCTGAAAGGACATGAATTTCATTCTCATCTGCGATTTCCCTGATGGCATTAAGCGTGTTATTGTCCACCATGGCACCTGTGGGATTGTGGAGGTTCGTGAATACTATCATCTTCGTGTTCTTATTGATCATTTCATTTAATCGCTCCACGTTCAACCGATACCCTTCCTCAAACCTCCTTTCCAGGAAATTGACCTTGGCTCCGAAGGCCTTGACCACATCGAGAAGTGGAGTGTAAACCGGATGCTCGACTATGACCTCATCGCCCTCTGATAGGAGAATCGCGCACGTCAGAAAGTTGGCGTGGGTGGAGCCTGAGGTTATAAGAACCTCGTTTTTCTCGACACCGTATATCTCAGATATCAGCTCGATCAATCTTGGATGACCGTACCAAAGGGTTTTACCCAAATCCAAATCATCGAAGAGGATGCCCAGCTCCTTCTGATTTACTGGATGCAGGCCACTTGTTGCCAAATCGTATTCAATATCATGCCAGTTGTTCCTGAACCAGTCTACGTACCCAACGGTTTGAAAGTTCATGCTACCACTACACCTGAATCTTGTTCTAGATAATTATAATTGATGGGTGTTCATCAATGTGCTCTTGACAGGTAGGGCTGGAGGATTGTGGATGGAGGAGGGTGATGGTGGGTGGGAGAATGCTATTAAGGAGGAGGGGAAAAAACCCACCAAAACATTTAAAATAATGGAACATATGCCCTCCTACAACGGATTTATTCAATGGTGGGCGCAATGGCAGAAGAAGAGAAACAGAAGATTCAGCCCGGGGACATAATCCATCTGGATTACGATCTTTGGGCAGCAGAGGAGAATACACTCTATGAGACCACGGACCAGGATCTGGCTGAGGAAAAGGACCTTGTAGAGTTAGATTATTTGTTCAGCCTGGGACCTGACTACAGGCAGCAGCTGGACGGTGGCGAGGTCAATGACGAGCTGAGGAGGAGGTTCGAGGAAAACCTGCAACCGTTGTCTGACGAGGCAAAGGTCTCCAAGAAGGGCGATGGGCTATGGATAATTGTGGACGGGAACAAGAGATACAGGCTCGTGGGCTCTGACATAGGACTGGACGTTTACCAGCCCAAGACGCAGTTGAAGCCTATGCCTACCATCGTATCCAACACCATACAAATGAAGGGCGTCTT
>CBDUXN010000262.1:0-3320 GCA_965371185.1 uncultured Thermoplasmata archaeon | reverse complement strand
TGATCTTTCTCTTGCCAACAAGCCAACGATATTCATCTACATTTTTCAAATATTCTCTAACAAGTAAGAAGTGTCCTATTGTCTTTCTAAAATCGTCACTTTCCCCACCCAACCTGGTAAGGTGAATTTTATCGTTAAGATTTGTTGTAACATCAATAATAGCTGTTTCTTTATCCTTTATCCCAATCACATCAATGTCGCGATGTGCACTTGCCACTTTGCCATGTTGGTGCGCATAAAACCACAATCCTGAGGTTGTTATGTAACCTTGTACGTCCAGCCAAATTCTCGCCAAATCTTCCTCAGCAGTTGGTGCACTACTTACAGCCGGGCAATCCATTAATTTTTTAATCTTTATCACAACAAACCTCCTCAATATGTTATGTTCCAGGCGAAATGGGAGAAAAAGCCGATTTTTCAGTAGAGACATCCTAAGGTTGCTCCCCTTCTTTTTTATACCCCATATTATATAGCTTCCTTCGCTCCAAAGTCAAGCGTTTTTTTCATTCTTCCCTTTACCTTTCTATTGTATATACCACTGTAATCCGCTATGTTCATCGCTGTAATCATGCGAGTTTACTCGTTGAATTTAATTTAATAAGGAGATAATGACTGTCACGAATTTTGCTCAAATCTATGATTTGTCCCGTTCAAGAACGAGGATCCTCGTTTACGGGAATTGCAAAACTCAGTGTCCCGTTGGAATCGAGGGGCTTTTCTTTTTGTTGGTTTCGTTTTTGTATAGAGAAAATTTGTTCAATGTTGAGATTTGACTCCATTTGTTTACTCGAGCCAGAATGAACAAAACAGTATAATCAAAGGTAATATAGTCATATTGTCATGCTGTAAATATCGAGTCTGTCGAGATGTTGAAAATATCGAATGTAATGAGATGCACCGTCCCCAGTCCTCTGATTTCTAAATTCAATCCAGACATTTAATCTTCTTCTAAACCTCACACAAAAGCCAATATCCGTCTTTCGTGCGTGTATTCCCTCGGGTATAGTCATTTGCATATTCAAAATTTTCTATGAATACCTTGACTTTTGTATCTACGGGATAAACATGAACATTACCGCATTGGTTATTAGTAAAATATAACAGTCCTCGGTTTCGCCATGCTGAATATGCTAAGTGCTCACTTGGTGCACAACCAAAGAAGGAAACTCTAGGCTTCACTACATCAAGAAATGAATAACCCTGTTCAAATTTACGACCATGGTGGGGCGCGAAGAGAACGGCCGCATTGCTAATCATATCTTCATGGTTTTGCAATATGTATTCCCATGTTTTATCATTTGAATCACCCGGAAATATTATAGGACCCGCTGAGCTGTTGTAAACGACCACATAGGAAGCGCCATTAATATCTCCATTGTCGTTGGCCGTTTCAATAAGCTTACTATCAGGCGCTACAATATGAATATAGTCACCGTTTCCTTCATTGTTATCATTATCAGCATTCCAGAATTGACCCCTATCACCAGCACGAGGTTCAATTACCTTAGTACCACTAACGCGGTCAGCAATTAAATCTTCATAAAAATCCCAATCTTCCTCTAAATATGGATTAGTTACATCGAAGTCTGGCTTTTCTCTTCTAATCCCGCAATCCCAGAAATGTAAAATCTTCTTATTATCAAAAAAGGTTTTCATTCCATCCATGTGATCCATGTCAGGATGTGTTAGTATGAAGCGCCATATTTCTGATATCCCCTTGCTTGTAAGGTAGTCAACAGGGTTAGTTGGATGATTTCGCATTCCATAATCCCCCGGCGGTTTCCTTAAACGCTTTGCTTCTTTGATAGCTTCTGTGGTCAGATTGCCACAACGGATATCAATTACTGTGACGCGTCCGCTACTCGGTCGCTCAAAAATAATACAATCACCATTCTTAACATTGAGATAATGTATTCGAAGCTCAGCCATTATTATCGCCTTTTTGTGCCGTTCTACTTTTTTTAATTCCCCAAGTTACCTGTGCTATGTCTTCAATCTTTTCAATAAACTTATCTACATTGAGCCCTGCTACAAAAGCAAGCGCATAAAACCCTAAGTTTATTGGAGTCTCAGTCTGCTGTGCCTCTAGTACAAAGAGTCCTGCCTTTAAAAAGAGCCAGCTTATGGTTCCGCAAATAACGCTTACAAGTGGCCGAATGAAATACCACGGTAACCATATTTCATCCCACTGTTTAAAAACACAGGCGTTGAGATAAATACCTCTGAGACAATATGTAATACCCCCGATTCCTCCTATAAGCCCACAGTAAATTACAGTCTTTATAGTCTCGTTAGGAACCGTTATCTTGTTTAACATTACAAGCACACCCATCACGCAATAGGCTAGCAACAGCGTAAATAAATATGTAAATGCTCGTTTCATTATTATCCTCCTTGTTTATCTCCACAACTCATCCTCTTCTACCCCCAACAGCATCCTATTGCCGAAGGAGAGCAAATACTATGAATCACATATTCTCTATATAAAATGAGCTGTTCTCGTCCCCAACAATCAACATGATTGCAGGTAGACCTTCCGTTTTCATAAGCTCAATAAGCCAAGAAAAAGCAATGCGATCACTAGTGCTGGGTCTGCAATCATACTCATCAGGATGTGAATGCCATTCGCCAACATATTCTAGATTATTCAACGTTAGTTTCTGAATTCTGCTTACCTCTCTTTTTAGACCTTCACATCCCCGCACATATGTCACAGGCCATTCTTCGCTATCCGGTGGCGAAAACACAGAATCAACCACATAAATAATGTTGTACTTTAGATCAAATGAACCTATTAATATACCTCCTGTTTCATTCGGCAATCTTTCACTACGAAATCTTTTCACCTTCTGAATAAAGAACTCATCCATGAAGAGTGTCCATTTGCCAATTCTCTTTTTGTATACCTTCTCAATATTAATAGGATATCTATCAATGGCAATTTTTGATTCATCAAAATGCCAGATTGAGGCAAAGGGTTCCCCTTGGATGGCAATATCCTTAAGAAATTTACTACCAATCGCAGAATACATACCAAAATAATCCTGCGGTACAGTGCTACTTATGTCTCGACAAGAGTTGCTATATCGAACCGCTTCATCTTCTGAACACAGATGGTTATTCAATCGTGTATTGGTAACAATATTACGATAATATTGCATTTCGATAACATTGATAGGATATTCCTTGTTTTTGTCTTCTCCTAACATAACAAAATCGTTACCTGAAGGGTTCAAAAAACAAGAAATAATACGAGAAGATATCTCTGATTCTTCTGCTAAATACTTTAAGACTGCTGTGGACGTGGAACAATCAAGGAT
>CBDUXN010000261.1:0-3406 GCA_965371185.1 uncultured Thermoplasmata archaeon | reverse complement strand
TCGATTTCCCTTAAAAGATGATGTTCTAAATAAATTGCCTAAAACGTTCCAAATATTCAACTCTTTACTCGAAAAGGCAAGGCACAAACAACCAAAATAAGGGGTTCCGACTTAAACCACAACTTCCAATCCCTCCCCCCGCATTGAACCCTTGGGGAAGATTGAAGGCACTTTGGCTCCTAGGAAATACCCTCTATGCGGCCTGATTAACAAGGCCATAGGGAAATTTTGCTTGCTATACAGGGACGTTCTCGATCTTCAAAATGCTGGTACGAGCCAGGAGGACTTTCATATTTCAACAATAGATGTCGGAAAAGAGCATAAAATATATCTAATCAAAACGAGATATATAGGATGGTGGTAACACGGTCCTGAGAACCCTTGAAATTAAACAGCTTAAATTTGATAGATTGGGCAGGAGTAAAGATGAGATTATGGCTAAGGTGAAAGGACTATTCGGATATACACTGAAAGTAACTATAACAGATAATGAAATTATTATCAAAGGTGATTTGCACAACCACAGAAAAAGAAAACCATTGATAAAATATTTGATGGGGAATTGAGGGAAAAAGACATCAAAATCGATATGTTTGAGAAGTTGGCGGAGATGAAAAACGAATTGAAAGGAGAAAACGTTTAAATTGAGTTAAATTCATACTATAACAGGTGAAAAGATGCAAAAACCAGCAAGTGAGAGCGAAGTAAAAGCACTAGAGGAACGAATAGAATCAATAGAAAATGATATTATGCTCTTAAAAAGGTCTTTAGCTATTAAGCGAGGAAGAAAGGATCCTAACGCTTGGAAAAAACTGGAAAAGTTGGGAAAAGAAATCGGGGAACATTGGCAAGCTGAGAGACCAAGTTGGCAGATCATATCTGATTCTAGGAGATAAATGAATGTATTGTCTAGACGCTAGTGTTGTTGCTAACTCATTTATAGAAAAGGAACAATTTCACGAATCCAGTAAGAGATTGATAGACAAAATAAAAAGAGAAAAATTGTCTGTTATCCTCCCTGAGCTCGTTTTGCCTGAGGTTGCATCCGCTATTTCTAGAGGCCTAGGTGATTCTAAAAAGGCGTTAGCATTTGTAGACGCCTTGAGAGATGTTCCAAATTTTACATTTATTCCCATTGATGATGAGATATCCAATTTGGCATCGAAATTCGCAGCTAAGAATAAGCTAAGAGGCTGCGATTCTATTTATGTTGCCGTTGCATATCTTTTTAATGTAAGATTGATCACGCTGGACAACCAACAAAAAGAGAGAGCTGCAGGTATAGTGGAAGTTTTAGCTCCGAAAGAGGAATTTGAAAAGAGATAACGGTCCTTGGAGTATTTAGGTATTTGAATAATCAGTACTTGTTAAAGTTTTAACATCTGGCTTGGATTAGAACATGTATTTTTTTAAAGGGAAGGTAGGTCTATCCCCTAAATTTAAATTTTCATATTGTCATTGGGATAGACTTGTCAGGAGGGATAGACCTGAGAAGGGATGGGATTACAAAGAGAAAAAAGTTTCGTGTATCGATAACGGATAAGCAATTGAGCAAATGGGTTGTGGGCCTTATCCTACCGTTGTTTTCTTTTACCGGCCTAGACGGTTCAAGGCTCAAAGGTTTAGCCAGGGTGGTGGTGCTTGCCTGTGCCGGAAAATGTACGATCAACCAGGCGGTAAAGAAGGTAAAGAGATGCTTAACCGCAGGAGCATTACGTTACCATCTTCGTAAGGAAATAAACGTAAGAACGATTGAAGAAAGAGTCAATGCGATTCTGCAAAAAATTGCTATGAAAATCTTAGTGGGTAAGTGGTTGGAGTTCGCTGTTGACCTCGTATATTTGCCCTATCATGGTCAACACATGAAGGATGAAAATGAGATTGTCCGGTCTAAAGCAAAACATGGTACTACTCATTTCCATGCATATGCCACGCTATATGTCATTGTCCTGGGAAAACGTTTCACCTTGGCAGTTAAATATGTGAAGAAAAACACTTCCAAGGTGGAAATCCTGGAATTCTTTCGAAAAACCATTTGTGACCTTGATATTCACATTAAGACACTCTACATAGACAGAGGGTTCTGCTCGGTTGAGGTAATCAACTACCTCAAGAGACGACATATCCGTGCGGTTATCGCGGTGCCCCAGAAGGGAAAGAAAAACGGTGTTAAATCCTTACTGGGCGGTAGAAATAGCCGAATCGTGAGATATACAATGATATCGAGGCAGGGTAAAAATGCAAGGAGGGCTGAGTTCGATTTGGCTATCGTTTGCAAATATGCCAAGAACAGATATGGCCGAAAGGGTGCTGTCTATTTCACTTATGCTCTTATCAATATCAAGATTAAACCAGGAGAATGTTATCAAAAATATAGGAAGCGATTTGGCATCGAGAGTTCTTATAGAATGATGAACTCTGCAAGGGCTAGAACAGCCAGCCGCTCCCCAGAACTAAGACTCATTTACGTGGGAATCTCTTTGATCCTCCAAAACGCTTGGATCTATCTCAATTGGACATACATGCGAGAGAGGAAACAGGGTGTGAGAAAACCCAAAGAAGGTCTTACCCTCAACAGTTTCCTGGAACTGGTTATCCAAGGGTTAAAAGTTATTATGGGGAAGATCTCCGTAATAATTCCTCTTAATCACCCTACTCGAAAAATCAAGCTTTTTACTTCCCTTTTACCTTATACTGGGGGTGGGAACGTTTGACATGTACTGATAATTGATAATACACCTATTTTCATATTGGAATGAAGGAAGCTGACAAGATAATCTTCACTGAGCATATGCGTTCCAAACAGACTTATATCTACAACTCAATGCGTATCATAGGGAGTTAGACGAAATGTGTCTTCTCAAACCTAAAATGTATATTAATGATAACTATATTCAAAATCGCAAAGAGGAGGGATTATAATGAAAAAGAAATTCAATCAGGTGTACCAGTTCAAGATTGCTCTGTGGGGTATTAAACCACCTATTTGGCGACGAATCCAGGTTCCGGAAACCTATACCTTTTGGGATTTACACGTGGCCATTCAAGATGTCATGGGTTGGGCGGATTATCATCTCCATCTATTTGAGGTGGTTGACCCATCCACGGGAATCAAAATTGAGATTGGTATTCCTGAAAAAGAATTCGGGGAATATGGAGAAACACGCCCTGGATGGAAAGAAAAGATTGCCGATTGGTTCACGATGGAGAATAGGAAAGCCGATTACACCTACGATTTTGGCGACAATTGGGAACATAAGATAGAACTGGAAAAGGTCCTCCTCCGGGAAGAGGGTATCAAATACCCCATATGCATTAAAGGAAGACGAGCATGCCCACCTGAAGATTGCGGGGGTCTGGGGATACGAAGAATTTTTAGAGGCTATTAAAGATCTTAAAAAGAATG
>CBDUXN010000260.1:0-3411 GCA_965371185.1 uncultured Thermoplasmata archaeon | reverse complement strand
ACTTTCAATTACGAAAATTTTTCGGTGCTTCTGTGCCGAAAGGGTGACATGTTACACTATTTGAAACCCGTTCATGATGAAATAGTCGATTCTCCATCAATAATAACTTACAATTCAATAGTGGACACAATATATAAATTACTACTTGCATCGAAATATAAGGCAGAAGCTGATGTCAGTGACGCTGGATATATTGGATATTATATTGAAATGTTAAAAGAACAAGTTAATGATGATGAGGCGAAATTTCGATTAGATCAATTATTTGGTATTTATTCTAACTATTCTAATCCCCTGAAGATAGAAGCTTTTACAATCTTTCCAAATATTTCAACCCCTTCCATTTATAATAAGATATCTGATTTTTTAGATGAGGCAGAAATAACAAGACTATCGAGAAATAGATATTTACTTGGAATTCCAAGTAAGGCCAAGATTACATATGTGAAAATGAAAAAATGGAAAAGAAATCTCTCCTTTGAAAAAAAATATGATAGATATATACGTGGAGCGACAGAATTAATCCAGATTGTTGGAACAACTCAGGGTATTCCGACACCAAACATTGATCATTTTAAAGATATATCTGTAACAGAATATAATCCTCCTCTTGTAAATCTTGATTATTATCGTGTACAAATTTGTAAGAAGATAAGTCCACTTTCAACTCCAAATTTTATGTTACCTGATGGAGCCACAAGAGCGATATCAGATGAGTATTTTATAAAATATCAAGAGGACTTTTAATAAAGTACGTTTTTCACTAATATGATTAATGGGGATAAGAGATATTGTCGGTAATAAAAATAATCTCATTCACTGTGCCTATCCTTCTGCGCCATTATATACTTCTCAACAACCTCAAATCCTTGTCCAACAGAACCATGATAGTTTGAGGGTGCCCAAAGGTGGTCTCTCACCTTCTTTCGAAGCTCTGGAAATTCCCTGCGAAGTAAAAGCGATGAGATACCCTTGAACTTCATAGCGATATAGCTTGTCGATAGCTTGGGCGGATAGACATAGAAGATATGAACATGTTCAAGATTTACCGCCATCCTTCGGATCTTGATATGTAAATCATCAGCAACAGATCGAATGATCTCCTCGCATCTATGAGCAATCTCTGGAGTCAGAACAGGAGCTCGATACTTGGTGCAGAAAACAAGGTGATCAGTCTGTAAGGACACCGAATGGCGGTCGTGGCGCAGGCCATAGCGATTCTTTCTTGGACGATTTGCGGATTTCATAAAGGCCCTATTTCAGTTGGCTAAGGAGAATAATACTTTCCCCTCATAGAGTGGACAGTTTTATCTCTTTAGGCAATATGCCTGAATTGCACCGTTCAGCCGATGAATGAGAAAACAGCAAAGGAACAGGGCAAAATCCATATGTGGGTTGAATACGAGCATAATGGAAACAGGAAGGGAGAAGAACATTATAAGAATAATAAATCAGAAGTATATCGTTTCCTTTTTATAGCAAAAATAGCATTCATGTTTCAATCAAAGGAGGAATATTATTGAAGAAAAAGTTCGATCAAGTATATCAGTTTAAGATAACTTTAAGTGATATTAAACCACCAATCTGGCGACGCATCCAGGTTCCTGAGACATATTCGTTTTGGGACCTACATGTTGCAATAACAGACACTATGGGGTGGGCGGATTACCATCTTCATGAGTTTCGAATGAAAGAACCATCAACGACAAGGGAAGTTAGAATAGGGATGCCGGATGACGATGATGAGGATTGGGGGGTTATGACACTGCCGGATCACAAACAGAAAATATCAAAATATTTCTCAATAGGCAATAAAAAGGCCGAATATCTTTACGATTTTGGAGACGGATGGTATCATGATATCCAAATGGAAAAGATTATTCCCCGAGAAAAAAATACGGATTATCCTAGATGTATCGGTGGAAAAAGAGCCTGCCCCCCCGAGGATTGCGGAGGAATCGGGGGATATGAACATCTTTTAAAGATTATAAAGAACCCCAAACATAAGGAATATAAGGAAATGATTACCTGGCTAGGTGGTAAGTATGATCCAGAACACTTCGATATTAACGAAGTCCATTTCGATGATCCGGATAAACGTAGGAGATTAGCATATAAATAGAGATGATATGTAAATAATTGAAAAATTCTTGCTTCAGTCTCCCTCCAACTCTGGATATCTACGGATTGAATAGGTGATAAAATGAATAATAAATCATTATTACCATGGAATGAAATTAAAAGAAGACTTCAAAATAAAGCTGATAAGGAACTATTGAAGATATTATCCGATTGTTATAAATTAAATGATGATGTTAAATATCACCTTAGTGTGGAGGTAATTGAAACTAATGAGGAACTGTATCAGATCCTTCAAGAATTGAAAAAACAAATGTCATATGCATTTTGGGCCAAAAAGAAAAGTGGTGAGCCTCTAGGTCCCAAATTGAACGAGGCTAAAAAGATTGTGACAAAAGTCAAGAAGCTAACAAAGGATCAAGAAATAATTATGAATTTTATGCTAGATTATGTAGAAAATGGAATAGATTTTACCAGTTCCTATGTCGATTTATGGGAAAATTATTACACAAGCATCGAGAATATGTATTACTCAACTATACAGATGATATTAAAAAATAAAGATACTATTGAGATTGAGAAATATCTCCTAAGAATTGATAAAATGGTAGCAAAAACCTATGGTATGGGATGGGGCTTTCATGATACTCTTACAGATTTTACTGATGAACTAAAGGAAACATTAGGTCAAGAATGATAAAAATTAAAAAGCAGTCGATATTTAATAAAATCCTTGTTGTTGTTTTAAACCTGATTTTTTCTTCCTGCTTTTTCTCTTCTTGGTATTAATTCCTCCGGCTTCCATCCACTTTATAAAACCCCTCATCTTCTCTTCTCTGGCAACACCTGCCCAGAGATAAGCCTCATCCCTGCTTTTTTCGGCAATCAAGATTTTAACCTTTCCGAAGCTGTGGCGTCCTGTTCGTCCCCTTCTTTGGATATTCCTTATCTCGCTAGGTAATGGCTCGTAAAAAACGACCAAATCGACATCGGGGATGTCCAGTCCCTCTTCGGCCACCGATGTTGCCACCAGAACATTGAATTGTTTGTTTCTGAGGTCATCGAGTATCTGTTTTTGTCTATCTTGTTTAAGTCCTTCCCCGTCGGGTCTTGATGCTTGGCCTACAAACCTTATCCCAGTTGCACCTTTTTCTTGAATAATGCCCATTATGGTTGGAATAGTATCGCGGAGTTGTGTAAATACTATTATCCTGCTTTCAGATTTGAACAAGATTTGCGTTCTGATGATCTCGCCGAGAGCTTTCAATTTTGGATGAGAAATCCCAGAATGTTCCTTTGAAAGTTCTAACACTTTTATTATCCGTTTATCAT
>CBDUXN010000259.1:0-3497 GCA_965371185.1 uncultured Thermoplasmata archaeon | reverse complement strand
ATGCTTATAATAAATATCCTCATCTCCATCACTATCATTTCCCCATACAACATGTGCCTCAGAGTCTTCCACAGCGATTTTAGCAATAGTTCTGGATACATCTATATCGATAGTCTCTTCAGCCTGCCAAGCCGTTCCGTTAAAGTATCGGTAGATAATATCAGATCTTGATCCTGCCCCCCCGTCATTTTCACCCCATACGGCATGAAGTTTTTCATTCTCCATAGCAATCAAAGGATCTCCTTGCCATATCTTGACCTTGCCGGTGTCATTACTTATTTTCTCCTCCGGTTGCCAATTTGTGCCGTTAAAGTGTCTAATATAGATATCGTCATTTCCGCTGGTTTGACTTGACCAAACTATATATACCTTGCCGTTATCTGCTGCAATATCTGATCTTATACCTATTTCGCCTTGGGAAATAGTCTCTGTTGGATACCAGGAAGAACCATCGAACTTTCTATAGGTGACATTGTTGAGTTCATCCCAAGAATTAACCCAAACCACATGGACAGTACCGTTATCTACTGCTATTCTAGGATAAAAACCATATGAAATATTTTGCATAGACTGCCATGAGAGGCCGTCGAAGTATCTGTATTGAATGGGATTTGAGGGACCTATCACTCTCCATACAACATGCACCTTATCGTCTTCTACCGCAATCGAAGGCATTCCTTGATGTTCTGTTCCTGTAACATCCACACTGATCTCTTGTTCAGGTAGCCACTCCGCAATTGCCGTATTTTCAGTTTCTAAATTGGGATATCCTAGAAGAATGGTAAATATGAATAAATTTATGATTACTACAATTGATATATTTGCCTTCATGAACTTCCCGGAATCCTCAGAGGGGTTCTCTTTTCCTCAACGTTGTTCGCCCTTGTCGAGAAATATATGTGATTGAAAGCTTATATAAATTTCTGTAAAGTAACAGAAGTGTTCTGGGTGAAGGGAATAAGCCCCCTTATGATCCTTTCATCCTCACATTTCATCTTCCCTTGGTCAGCTTCAGAAACTCCTTCTCCCCCTCCGTAGGTCCTCTCGCGAACAGCACATCTCCATTTTTTATCTCGGTATTCTCGTCAGGGCCGTATATCCAAGTCTTTCCACGCTTTATTGCTATGACCCACATGCCTGTTTCCGTCATAAGTCTCGATTGACCAAGGGTCTTGCCAGCCAAAAATGACCCCTTCGAGACAGGTGTTTTTGTTATAATGACATCCGAATCCATCACACTCATCTTGATTATCGGGTGGGGGTCGATATCCCTCAGCACCACATCCGCGATGTCCATGGCGGCATCTGCTATGGCCTCCATACTGTAGGCAAGTCTTATCATCGCCAGAGCTTTATTGACGTTCTTCTCCTCCAAAGAGAGCGTGAAGGCGGTTTTTTGAACTTTGTAGTTCAATTTATCCACCACCTCTTCCAGCAGGAACACCTCTTTTGCTATCTCCTCGTTATCATACAGGAGGGCGGAATATGCGAGATCGATCATCAGTTCCGAGGTGTCCTTAAGCTCCAAAAATTGCTCTTCCAGCTCTTTTGTCAAATCCTCACCTCCGCACCTTTTGGGCCGCTGCTTTTTTGTTCTTTCCCGCAGCTTCTACATCCCGATCATCCCAAGAAATCTCGCCTTCTGCTATCCTCTTAAGGCGGATAAATCCATCGTCGACTCCTCTTACTATGAGCCTGTCTCCTGATTTCAACCTCATATCATCCTCTGGATCGTATATCCACTTTTTCTTCCGTCTTAATGCTATGATCCTCACGCCTAGTTCCGATTCCAAGCTCAACTCGCCCAAGGTTCTGCTTGGGAGGGACGAGCTCTCCGATATCACAGAGGTATTGATCTTCTCATCCCCCTCCTTTAGAATGGAAGGGATAAAGGGTCTCGATTCGGAATCTATGTCCAGAAGTTTGACGATATCACCAGCGGCATTGGCTATGGTTTCTGCCGCGGAAGCAACCTGAAGAATGCCTGTCAACTGCTCCGCTTCATCCACGGTCCTGGCCGCTAACATTGAGGCCAACCTTATCTGGTACTTGAGCTTATCCATTTTAGATTCGAGATGACTGACCTCTTCCCCTATCTCTTTGCTGTCAAAGAGCACGGCAGAATATGCCAGATCCACAATGAGCTCTGAGACATCCTTCATCTCTGTCAGCAGTTCTTTTACACTCGTCGGTTCGTATTCTATTCCCTCAAATTCATCTTTCTTCCATGGTCCTTTCATACACCAACCGCTCCTATCATCAGCATCAGGCACACTATGCCTAAGACATCACAAACCGTAGTCACAATGGGTATAACGGTATTATCGGGATCAAAACCATTCTCAAAAGAAAATCTTGCCACGAACACGGAAATCACGATTACGATGGCGGTAAGCAATAATCCAGAACCTATCATGATGTAACCTGCTTTTATGAGGAAATCCTGTTCAATCCCTACCCCAAGCCAAGGTAAGACAACCAGAATAAATATGGTGACGATTGTATAAGAAATTATCCCAAGTAACGCCGCACTCAGAGCATTCTTCCGGAGCTCCTTGCCGTATCCTTTTGGTTTGATGGTACCCATATGCAGTGCAGAGGACAGCCTGGCACCGAGTATGCTCCCTATGTTCCCTCCCAGACCATTAACAACAGGTATCATCACTAAAAAGATGGGCAACCTTATCAATTGCTCCTCATTCTGGTTGAGGACCTGCCCACCTGCTATCTCAATAGCTACGCAAATGGTGAGCAACGGTATGCTCTGCTTCATTATCTTCTTGGTGCTGTAGACTGTTATCTAAATACCTCCTATTAGGATCGCAACGCTGAATATGCAGACCAGTGTTATCATGTCCCCAAAAGTCGCAAGGTACGGTCCAATGATGTTATCTGGGTCTAATCTTCTCTTAAACGCAAATAATATTATGGAAATTGTTAAGAACGTAAGGATCACACCTGCTATTGTCCCAGCAACCACAGCTATGACGATGATTTTCAGCATATGAACAGATGAATTACCCAGGACGATGGTTGTTACATAAGCCAATAAACCGGCAAGAAACGACATTACAACCGTCAAAATCAGGGAGGCTTTGATGTTCTCCTTCATCTCGTCATTCCAAAAATCCGTGGACGATATGAGACCCATGTGGGCGGCACTGCCGAGCCTTGAGCCCAAGGTGGTGTTGATGTTACCCCTCAACCCAATTAATGCAGGTACCAACACGATTAGACCCGGAAGTAAATCAAGAGTAGGTGCACTGTGCCCAAAGACCACTCCGGCGAATACCAGGCCGAAACCGCAGAGCAGCAGTATCGGTAGACTTTGCCTTAGGACAGCGCGCACAACCATGGACCCACCTTTTTCTAGACATACGACAACTCATCCAATCTCTCGAGTGCATGGGGGTTATAATTAATATGTTTATTGGAATGAAAATAGAGACTTTTTAATTTCTTCGGGATTGGCAGTTTACAGCTTGTTTTAAAATCTG
>CBDUXN010000258.1:0-3521 GCA_965371185.1 uncultured Thermoplasmata archaeon | reverse complement strand
GTTTTTCCTCTTACAGGCATGTATTGTATTGAGTAGGGAAATTGAAATAGTTCGTGTCCCGCTCTCCTCCCCCTTTTGGACGAGCTTCGAAGTTATTGTTACACTCACAAAATAGAGAACATCCCGGGCTTTCTTGCTGCTTAATTCAAGTAAAATTAAAGAATAATATCCATCAATAGATTTTAAATTGATTATATTTGGTATTGAAATTATGCTTAAAAATGTGATTTAAGTTTGATAAAGGAAAAAGTAGACAGCTTTGGAAGAATTCAAAACGAATACGGCAGGTTAATAATTACCAAATGCCTGAAATAAGTCGATTTTTAGGAATCATTATTTATATGTATTATAAAGATCATTCCCCTCCTCATTTTCATGCAGAATACAATGAATATTCAATTACTGTTGAAATAGAGACAGGAGTAGTCGAAGGAAGATTTCCCAAACGAGCTTTAAGTGCTATATTAGAATGGTTGGATATTCACAAAGATGAATTGAAAACCGATTGGCAATTATCTATTGATAGAAAGCCTTTAAATAAAATAGAACCCTTGGAATAAATAATGAAATACCACATTGTAGAAGCCAAATACATTAACAACTACATTATCTGGTTAAGATTCAAAGATGGACTTGAAGGCAAATTGGACTTCAGCAATGAATTTGATGGTCCAGTATTTGAACCACTAAAAAATATTGAATATTTCAAGTCTTTTATTATTGAGGGTAATACAGTTAGTTGGGATAATGGGGCAGACTTTGCTCCAGAATATCTTTATCAGAGTGTAAAAAATAAAACTGCAACAGTTTCTAATAGATGATTTTTTTCCATAGTTCGTGTCCCGTTCTCCTCCCATTGCTGAATAGATTTCGAACTATCTAAAGGTTGGTAATCTGAAGGGTGCGTGCTGGTTTAATCAGTGTATTCCTTTATGATGTTGTACATTGAGCGCCTTCTATTCGAGAAGCGGATGGTTTTGTATACGCTTCTGAAGGGATCTGTCAACAGTCAGAATTGTCGAGTCACTCACACCTCTGTCAAGAAGCAGATCCAAGAACGCCTGTTCGGGATCCGTGAAGGGCAGCACTTTTGATAGGCCTTTCCTGCACTCCTTTACAAGGTGCACGCCGTAATCTGGTGATTTCGCATCAATCCAAGCTGCATTTTTGCGCAGCGTTGGGATCAACTTCCTGATCAACTCATCGGTATAGAAGTCTGCATCTTCAATTGAGATCGTTCTCCAATCTTTCCTGTTCAATGCACCATATAAGACGAACCCGATAGGAAGCCGCTGCGGATTGAGGTCTTCCATCTGAAGAATTCGATGGACTCTAGCGACCTCCAGATTTCCGCCCAACTCCCCGAAAGGTTTGGACGATCCAGGACATCCACCAATGTCCTCTCAAGATTCGTGACTCGAATCTGAATACCAGCACGCTCTGTGGTTGAAACACCGAAATCCTCTTTCCCATCATGTCGAAGAGCCTGCGGAAACTTCGTTCCTCGGAAAACATGGGATCTGAACATCAGAGGTCCCGTAGGGCGAGAAGCCAAGTATGTGAAGTGTTCCCGGACTGAGTAAGCCCGCCAATGAAACTCAAGCGCTGTATGGTGTGAAAATATCGCATCCGGGACCATTTTCGCGGCTAAGAGGAAGGGGTCAATCGGATATTAATCAAGATCGGCTTCTGCTGGGATGACAGCATACAACCCGCGCCGCACCCGAACAATACGCCCGGTCTTCTGGTAATAGGCCAGGAGAGCCTCCTTCGCTCTATTGCCAACCTCACCTTGGGACGACAGATGCTCTGCCAATTCATATCCAGAAAAAACAGGATGTTTACGGATAAATTCACCATGCTTCATTAATGGCATCCTTGACAACTTTTCAAATAACCCATAGAAATACTATGGGTTATGTGCTTAAATGTCATGTTAATCCTCAGATTCTTGACCGAATTGTGCAACATCCATCTACTCTTTTGGATTTACTCTTGTGTATCAATCGACGCTCAAACTGTCTTTTTAAAACAAATCCTTCATATATTCAATAGGATAATAGGTTCCATTGCAAAGTGAGGATGACTCCAGTGAGCTTTGACAAAGAGAATAGATAGATATCTTTTAGATGATACTTATTTATTTTTGATTAGCAATAATTTGATGGTTTTTATCTTTCCAATATATTAGGCCTCATAAAATCAATACCCTCTGCCTGAATTTTTAATGTTGGAAATAATACGGGTTTCGTTAAAAATACAAACCCCTCCTTCTGTGCAATGAATCCGTCCTCAGATTTTGTTCCACTCATCGATGGATTCCAGCAAAAGCACTGATTTAGCTGAACTTTCTCTGTACTCGCTGAAGTAACAATCGTATCCCGAATGTCATAACCCATCGCACCACCTTGATGGTGAAGCATCCATTCGTCTTTGTAACCAAGCTCCTCATATAGATTGCAGGTCTTCCTAAAAATATCACCTGTCACTGTACCAGGTTTAGTTGCTGCAATCATTGCACATTCGATATATACATTGTCCCTATACTGTTTTAGTAGTTTTTCGGAGATTTTTCCAAAATGCATCAGTCTGGTGATTGTTATGTTCAAACCCCATTTTCTCGACATCACGTTGAGCATTACGTATCGCTCAATTTTCTGTTCAGTTGGTATTGGATGCCTATATTTATAAACCCGGTCGTCAGCCGCCGCCTGATAACCCACTTGGCCGATACCATCTCTCCAGAGTAGCCTCGTCATCTCGCCGGTGATTTCAGACTCCCTGTCGCCTTGTTTCATCTCCGTGAGAACGGTCTCCACAACCACTGACGTTTTCTCCCCGAGCCATAAGTACCGCTCGATTTCGGGTGGTGTTAGGGTGTACCGCAGACTCTTCAGCTCGTCACCGACGAAGCGTACACCTTCGACGGGCATGTCGCACCCGACCTGGTCGACGGGGACGATCTTTTTCACGACGTCCATCTCGTCTCCCTCGTACCAATCGTACTCGAGTAGGGTGAATCCCATATCGCTAAGCCCCTCTTCCTCCATGTTTCGCGCAGACTCGATCCTGTTTACCACGCAAAACCTATCCGTCTGGGTGATGAGAAGAGAGCTGAAACCGAGGTCCATAGAAATGGGGACCCAATTTTTACCGCCGGCGGTGAACCAGCTATAACTGGGCACCCTTTTCAAAAGGATACCCTTCAAACCCGCTGATTCCATAAAGGCATGAAGCCTCTTCTCCTTGACTGCGATCTCTTCTTTTCTATCCAAAATACTCCTCCCTACTATTTTGCCTTTATCCTTTTTCAAGAGGATGTCCCTATCCCTCTTGTCAATCCACCCTAAACGATTTCCAGCCTTTCTCGTTAAGTCATACCTGGGACAGGATAAGGTACCAGGCATTAAAGGGTATACAACGATTTGTTATTTCATTTTCTTCTCTTCGTCGGTCCTCATATCGACATAACCACTCTTTTCCAGACTCGAACATCCGCAGTACACGCCGACAAATTCACA
>CBDUXN010000257.1:0-3547 GCA_965371185.1 uncultured Thermoplasmata archaeon | reverse complement strand
CTCAAACGCTGGGATGTGATGAAACGCAATGCAACTATGATCGAAGCCTTGTACGGAGGATCAAAGCCGAAATCAGAGGGGCTCATTCGCATTGGCGGGGTTGAGAGGTCGGGATGATCCATATAACAATTCAATATTTCCTTTTATGAAGCTCCTTTTCAATGAGTTTGAAAAATTTCTCAGCATTGACAACCGCTCTATTTGCCTCAAGTTGTGATATCAAACCCGAGGTGTCGTAGACGACCCTGTGTCTTTTTCGCCGCATTCTGTCCAGTATCGCTATTACCTCTTTCGCTTTTTTACCGAGAACCACCTCAGCAAATCTAATTGCCGAGATGTGCTGGGCCTGTCCAATTGGCCTGAATCCCAAGAAAAACATCAGGGCTCTAGCGCTCTGAAGCATGGAATTATAGGCTATGGAAAACGCCCAATCAGGGTTATCTTCAGATAATGATTTTGCGGTTTTCAAATCTCTTTCTGCAAGTGCAATACACTGTTTGACCCTCTTCTTATCAATTGAAATTTTGCCAATCAATCCATCTTTCTCCAGATCAGAAAGCTTCATTTTGCTCACCAACTAAGTATATCTTAGGGCCTTTGGTGACATTCACAACGAACGGGTCCTTTTTTTTCAGCCTGAATTCCATGTCATCCCTATCAAATATGACATAGTTGATCTCCCTTGAAAGTTTTTTTTCCAGGGTGTTCAAGCCTGAGATGAACTCATTCTCATCAACTTCACCAACAATGAAAACATCAATATCGGAAAGTAATCTTCCCTTTCCTTCTGCCCATGAACCGTAGATGAAGGCCAATTCGATAGCCTTTTCCCTTTCGAGTATCTGTCTTAGTTCATTGGCGATCCCGTCTGTTTTGATGAATATCATCTTTAGTTCTTCATAAATTGGGAGTTCTTTGTTGATTTGGAAATATCTTTGATTCCCTTTCCTGTTTGAGAGCAAGATTCCGAGTTCTGTCAATTTATTGAGTTCTCTTCGGACGGAGTTAAAATTTTCTTCGACTCTTCTGGCAATTTCCCTAACATAGAACTCCTCATCCGGATGGGAGAAAAACAAGCTCAGTATCTTGCTTCTCGTTCTGGACCCCATTAGTTCCTCAAGCATGAGTAAATAATGTACTCAATAGTATAAATATTTTACTCAATTTCAAACTTAAAGAGTTATTTTTTCGTGTACCTAATATATTCAGATGCATTGATTCTTTCTATGCCTTCAACTTTATCGAAGTCCTTGTCTTCGCTCACTATAGTTGTTAACCCTATATTCTTCATAGATGAGATATGGATCGAATCTCTTGGGTCGAGTTTAGTTCCCTCAAATATCTCAAAAGTTTCCAGTAATATGGCTTCATCTAGACGAATCCATTTTATCGGCATCGAGAGGATTGTTTTTGCAATCTTGATGGCATCTTCTTTTCCAATGTTTCTTTTCAAAACCCACAATACCTCATCTATCACAATACAAGAGGTTGCAACGGATATCTTCTGTTTATCTATGAGTTTCATTATTTCTCTGCAGTTTTTGCCCAGTTTTCCTGGGTTAATTGCAGCAAAAATAAAGATATTAGAGTCTAAATACAAAAATTAATCCCCCTGGTACCTTGCTTCAAGCTCCTTTTTAATATCTTTCATCGTTATCTTCTTTGCATTTCTTTCCGAAACCTCCAAAAACACATCATATGCATCCTGCTTTTTTGACAAGATAATCTTTTCTCTATCAACGTCTATCACTATATCATCTCCTTCGTTTATCCCCAGAAGATCGCGTATTGTTTTTGGAATTACTACCTGCCCCTTTGCCAGAACTTTTCTTGATAACATTCTAACCACTAAATAATACTATAGTTTAACTTACTAATTAAACTTTCGATTGAATTCCATACTTGGAGGTGTTCGCTATCATCCAAATACCCGGAAATATGATCCAAGAGAAAAAAATTTAAAGAGGGACATTCCAAACCTTTTCAACATTGGAATGCATCCAATAACCCTGGCCTACCTCCAACTTGCCTGTATCTTTTACCGCCTCTATATTGCCAGCGGTTGTATTGTATCGACAAACTTTGTAAACATCGGCTCCAAAATTTAGATTGCCCAAGGCGTCATCACGCAGTCTATCAGATTTTGACGGGTAACCGACAAGATTCCATCCAGCGTACAAAGGTATGGATTGGTTTTCAGTTGGTTGGGTGCCATTATAGAGGAAAATAGTGTCTCCAGGCTGAGTTATATGAATCCAAAAGCCCATTGTATGATTTAATTCCCATAAATCATTCATATAAGATGGCTTCTTTAATGCGCAGAAATTTTGTACTTAGATGTGATTCTACACCCCTATAAAAGTGAATTTGGTCCCGCTCGAAGTGGATATTTGATAACCCTCAGTCATCATCAATATGGGGTCAAATGCCCCTTTTGGCATCCTTGTTGAATGCCAACTCCATCGCTGAGCACCGTTGTTATAATAGTTTATCCCCACTGTATTTGGAATGTTGTCGCAGTACCAATCTGCTGTTTGTGAATAGTCCAGTTTCAACGGTATACCAAATGTATCGTACTCAGCCAGATATTCCTCGGTCCATATTCCGATGCTGTAGGTGCTTGCACCCTTAACACCTAGGGAATTGAAAGGCACCACCATGAAATACAGCCTTGCACCAGGATTACTGGCGCCAAGACCTGTGATGGTTGTAGTATTGGTCCCATAATTGACAGCAGGGCAGGCAAGGTCATAGTGAATACCGAGAGTTCCAAAGAAGCCATCTCTTGTATTCGAATAATATACTTCGTACCAATCTCCGGGCCCCATACTTGCGGGCTCCTGCCAGCTCAGAGTCACATTTCCATCGAACTCAACAAAAGCTGTGAGGTTCCTCGCCTCGGAATCAGGGTCAAATCCTGAAAAGCCGGAATCGTCATCGTACATTATCATCGCACCCGGCATACCGGTGAAGGTGTATTTTGTCTGGATGGATTTACCCAAAAAGCCAATCTCGTAGCCTTCCCCCATCTCTATAAGGCTATTATTTTCAGAATCCCCTTTATCATGCCTCATCCATGTATGCGTTGTCGTGTTCATCCATTTGATGTATGTGGCGTTCATGTCCTGACAGTAGAACTCTGTATCATTCTTCACAAAAGGCTCCAGGGGCGGCGAGAATGTTGATATCCCGCTTTGAAAAGTTCTCGTCCATACCCCTGCTGTATTGCTTGTCATACTTACAACCGATTCATCGAAATTTGCAGCACGGACGATGTAGTAGAAATCATCATCGACTGCTGTAACACTCGGATCGGGATCGACCCAGGTGGTGTTCAATGGGTTTAGCCAGGTCGTGCTACTGTTATAGGGCGTTGCAAAATCGAATCCTGTGGCAGAACCAGCTCGATAAATCAAATAATGGTCCAATGCAGGTGATAAAGGAGGCTCCCATTCCAGCTCCACACTATTACCGTCGTTGACGATCTTTGTGGTGAGGTTCGTTGGTGGTAGAAGTTCAGTTGGTGCACCGAGTATGATGAGCACAA
>CBDUXN010000256.1:0-3639 GCA_965371185.1 uncultured Thermoplasmata archaeon | reverse complement strand
ATGAGCTGCTCATGAAACTGGAAGGCAGGAGCTATCTGGAGATACTGAGCATAGGAGGAGGAATACTCCGCACCGTAAGGGAGACAAGAAGAGCGAGCAAGGAAGACCTGTTCAAGGCAGGAAAGAAGGTTTTGGATCGAATGCTGAAATTCGGCACCACAACAGTGGAAGCAAAATCGGGTTACGGCCTGGATACAGACACCGAGATCAAGAGCCTTGAGGTGATAAAGATGCTGAACGAGGCCCATGCCATCGATCTTGTCCCAACCTTTCTGGGTGCGCATGCTATCCCCTCTGAATTCAGGGATAACCCAGACCGCTATGTGAATTTGGTAATTGAGGTCATGCTGCCTCAAGTCGGTGAGAAAAGGCTTGCAGAATTCTGCGATGTCTTCTGTGAAGAGGGTGTGTTCTCTGTGGAGCAGTCCAGAAGAATCCTTCAAGCAGGAAAAGAACTTGGCTTGAGACCGAAGATCCATGCAGATGAGATTGTACGTTTAGGCGGTGCAGAATTGGCCTCCGAGATCGGAGCGATATCAGCAAGCCATCTTATGGAGTCCTCTGATATAGGAATCATGGAGATGGCTTTGGCGGGTGTAATAGGTGTCCTCGTACCCGGCACGCAGTTCGCCCTGATGCAAAAGGATTATCCGCGGGCAAGAGAGATGATCGACACGGGAGTGCCTATAGCCTTGGCAACTGATCTCAATCCCAACTGCTGGACAGAATCCATGCAGCTCATCATCTCGATGGCATGCCACAAGATGGGGATGCTGCCTGCTGAGGCTATCGTGGCCTCAACGATCAATGCAGCGTATGCGATTGACAGGGCCAGCGAGGTGGGAAGTTTGGAAATGGATAAGAAGGCGGATATCATCATTCTCGATGCGCCGAATCACATGCACATACCCTACCGCTTCGGCGGGAATTTGGTGGAGACTGTTATTAAAAACGGGAAGGTTGTTGTGGAGAGGGGGGGTTGAGCTTACAAAGTGATGGTGATTTTTTCTTTGTAATCCTCACATCTATGTGGGGGGCTTATGTCCTTTTCGGTAGAACAAAAACCCTCATCTCATTACTATGATAGTTCAAATCTAACCGTAGATAACCGGTTCAAATCGGAGGATAGAGATGGATTTCATTATACTTTATTTAAATTAAACCAAAAATTATTTGTACTACTTAATCAATATTCAATTAAGCAACGGAATCCTAGGAGGGCGCTTGGCATGGCAGAATCCAGTAATAAAAGGGGGAGAGAGGTTAATCTCATTGTTTTCAGCGAAGAGGACATTCCTGATATATTAAATCCATTGGGCTACACTGTAAAGGACAATAAAATATATCGTGATGATCAAATAAAAATTTGTGATTGTTGCGGTAACGAACTCAGTGTAGATCAAGTAGGAAATATTTTACCAGGTTCTGCCCTATTATATTGCAAGGATATCGCATGTTTTACCGAATATATGCGTACTAAAATGGGGTTATAATGGCTTCTCGCTTATTAGAGATTATTCACAACTTTTTAGGTGAAAGAAATTTTAATAATTGGAAAATAAAATCTGAAAAATGGAGAGATTCAACTGTTACATTACCAAAAAAAGTTAAAGCTGGTGGTGACGTACATATTACCACGAATATTTTTCGAACAGAAAAACCTGTATCAGATATTTCTAAAGAAATTATTGAAAATGAAGGTATATTTGTATCAGAAGATTTAGTAAATATAGAAAATATGATGTTGAATGAAACTGCAGATGATCGAGAATTATTAAAAGATTTTGAATTATACTGCGAATCCCAACATTATGACGCTTTAAGATTGGCCATTGCATCTCAAAAATTACATGAAGCTGGAAGCGATGATGAATCAATAAAGATTGTTGATAAAATTAGAAGAAAATTTGGATCTGAAGGTAATGCAGTATATAATCTTTATATTTCAAGTGTGTTAAAAAATGTTGTAATATTTTCTTTAAAATGGTATAAAATCCAAATTAGTGATGATAATAACATAAAAGCTAGATTCCTACCAGAATTTAAAAGTCTTCTACAAGATTACGACTATGCTATTTTTGTTGGGGTCTCTAAATCAGTCCCAATGATTGTAGAAGAAATTAAAGAAAAATATCGACATCGAGTTAATCATTTATCTATCTATTCACGAGAATCAACTCATAATGAAAAAGTAAATCAGGCATTAAAAGAATACCAAGAAGACCCAAATAATCCTAAATTAAAAATTGAAGAATTCGGAAATGAATATTTCAGGATTGAGAATGCACAAAATTATCGAATATATTTTTTAGACAGAATTAGTGGTAAATTATCCCGCAGAGCAAGAAAACGATTTAAAAAAGCGAGAAAAAGAAGAAAGAAAGAAAAATGAAGGTCGTTTCCAAATAAATATATTAGAAGTATCAAATATAATGTTTCGTCCTTAATCCCTTCACCTTTCCTCGCAAACGCGGCTATCTGACCCTTAATTTTTCCTCCTGAGGGGGAGTTGGGGGTTTTCTTAATCACCCGCCATTGAACAAGAGGGGGTTATCATCCGAAAATCTGAACAGCACCTCTTCACAGAAAACTTTTAACTGTTAATATGAATACGACAATTAATGGAAATACGTACTCTTATATTTGGCCTTGCGTTGTTCATAGGCATTATGATTTGTATCCCTTCGATATATGGTCTTCTAACCGTGGATGATTCTGCACTATGTTGGGGCGGTATCCTTGCGGGGTTAATTTTCGTATTATTGGGTAGTGTTCCACTTTTATATTATCGCCATCAATGGAAAAAAAAGGAAGAGGAGAAAATCAAAAACCCAACTTATAAGCCATAGTACAATTATTGGTTTAACAATGATTGTTTTATACGAACATCATCATAACCAATAACAAAGGCCACCGCAAAACAAAGAAAAGCGATACTTATCAATAGATAACATATATTATTTGATGTTAAATACGCAAATAGAAAAGCTATCGCCAAACAAGTTTCCCCTACTATGGATATTAACAAACAAATTTCAGTAAATGTACCAAGTCTTTCTAATCGACGTAGCTCCCGCTCCTCCTTTTCTTTCAAAATATTACTCTCCAATCCTTAGCCAGATATCAAATATTACGATCGCTGTGGTTATATAATAAGGTTATTCTCTCGAAAGTATTAAAAAGGGATTAAAAGGGTTTCAAACTGTTGAAATACTTATTTCTATCAATTAAAAAACCTTTCTAAGCTGAACCTGAATCTTTCTGTCATATTGCTTTCCGTAGGTATCAAATACAAAATACCATTTATCATCATCTGGAATAGTTTTCTTTATCGAGCATGATGATATGTCTTCCCTCTCAAATATTGGATTAAAATCGTCATCGTTTCTGAAATTAGAATATTCTGTTTCATCCATAATGTAAAAATTGAATTCATATTTATCAGCTTCATCTACAATTCCTTTGATTACATCTCCTTGTTTCAAATCAAATGATACCTTTTTTGAACTACCTGATGGAACTTTAATAATTTCATCAATAAGATATTTATTTTTTACATCTGTTTTGATGCTTCTTTTTAGCTTTTTATTTTCTTTTCTTTGAGAAGGATGTAAGTGAACTTCTTGCTTAACATTCTGA
>CBDUXN010000255.1:0-3675 GCA_965371185.1 uncultured Thermoplasmata archaeon | reverse complement strand
TAACTGTTTGCGGAGGTACTGGTTGTCATGCGTACGGCTCCGCGAAAGTAGCAGACAGTATAAAGGAGGAGCTCAAAAAACAAAAGCTGGAAGGTAAAGTGGATGTTTTAATTACAGGCTGCCATGGTTTCTGCGAACAGGGACCGATAGTTGTTGTTCGCCCGCAAAATATCTTCTACCACGGCGTAAAACCCGAGGACTTACCGGAAATTGTAAGTGAAACCGCAATAAATGGTAAAGTGATCGATCGATTGCTTTATATTGATCCAGTTACAGGTAAGAAAATTGTGCATGAGGACGATGTACCATTCTATAAGCATCAAACACGAATTATTTTTGGGAAAAACGGCATGATCGATCCGAGAAGAATCTTGGATTATATTGGTATCGGCGGCTATTCAGCATTGGCCAAGGCGTTTTTTAGTATGACCCAGGATGAGATAATTGAGACGATAAAACGATCCGATCTTCGAGGCCGAGGTGGTGCAGGTTTTCCAGCAGGCAGGAAATGGGAATCCTGCCGTAAGGCAAAAGGAGATATGAAATACGTGATATGTAACGCAGACGAAGGTGATCCTGGTGCCTATGCGAACAGGAGTCTTCTTGAAGGCAATCCCCACAGCGTTCTCGAGGGAATGATCCTCGGTGCATACGCAATTGGCACCAATGAGGGCTACATCTACGTGCGAACAGAGTATCCCCTTGCTGTAGAACTGTTTGATATGGCAATAAAACAGGCAGAGGAATATGGGCTCCTTGGCGAGAATATACTGGGTTCCGGCTTTGATTTTAACGTCAAAATCGCCAGAGGGGGCGGTGCCTTTGTATGCGGTGAATCCACTGCCCTCATGGCGTCTATCGAGGGCAAGCCAGGTGAACCCAGGGCTAAACACATCCATACAACTGAAAGCGGTCTATGGGGAAGGCCCAGCAATCTAAATAACGTGGAGACCTGGGCAAATGTACCGTTGATTATCAATCACGGTGCAGACTGGTTCCGAAAAATCGGGACTGAAAAAAGCAAAGGCACGAAGATATTTTCCTTGGTAGGAAAGATCAACAACACGGGCTTGGTAGAGGTCCCCATGGGTATAACGTTGCGAGAAATCATCTATGATCTTGGTGGGGGAATACCAAGCGGTAAGAAATTCAAAGCCATCCAGATAGGCGGCCCATCTGGAGGATGCATACCCGAAAACCTGATCTATCTACCCGTGGATTTTGACAGCTTAACCGAGGCAGGGGCCATGATGGGATCAGGCGGCATGATCGTCATGGATGAGAACACCTGCATGGTGGATGTTGCCAAATATTTTATCAATTTTCTAAAGGATGAATCATGCGGCAAGTGCGTTCCATGCCGAAACGGTCTATTAGAGATGCACAGTATATTGACAGACATTTGTGACGGAAAAGGGAAGGAAGAGGACATAGAATTTCTGGAAGAACTGAGCGGGTGGATCGGCAAGGCGTCCTTATGTCAGCTCGGCGTTACCGCTCCGAATCCTGTATTGACTACTCTACGATATTTCCGCGATGAGTACATTGCACATATAAAAGACAAAAAATGTCCTGCAGGAGTGTGCAAATCATTAATCCAATATGTAATTGATTCTGAGAAATGTACTGGATGTGGGTTATGTCTCAAACGATGCCCACAGGAGGCCATTAGTGGTGAGAAAAAGGAACCGCACACCATTGATCCGAACAGATGTATCAAATGCGGGATCTGTTTTGATTCATGCAAGTTCGATGCCGTGGAGGTGATCTAGTGGAGGAAGAAAACACCGTCAAATTCACAATCAACGGCGTCGAGGTCGAGGCCCGAAAAGGACAGATGATATTGGATGTAGCTACTGAATACGACATCAAGATCCCTACGCTGTGTTATCACAAAGCACTTGCCGGGTACAGCGCTTGCAGATTGTGTGTTGTGGAAATAACAAAGAGAGGCCGCTCTAGAATTACAGCATCGTGTACCTACCCTGTTGAAGAAGGAATAGAAGTAATTACCAATTCCGATGAAGTCATCAAAATTCGTAAATTGATCATGGAATCGTTATTGGCCAGGGCACCTAACTCAGAGGAAATAAAGAAACTGGCTAAAGAACTCGGAGTTGAAAAAACCCGATTTAAAATCAATGAAGATAAGGAGAACAAATGCGTTCTATGTGGATTGTGTGTAAGGATATGTAACGAGATAATAGGTGCAGGCGCTATCGGTTTCGCCAGCCGTGGTGCATACCGCACTGTGATAACACCATTTGGCGAGCTGTCGGACTTTTGCTTGACCTGCGGGGCATGTACAGGCGTTTGTCCCACAGATGCGATCGATCTCGAAGAGATCTCAAGAAATAAACCGATACCCATTCCTTCAGAGCATGACAGGGGCATGGGCGATAGAAGACCGATTTACACTCCATTTCCTCAGGCAGTGCCGAACAAACCGGTGATAAACAGGGAGCAGTGCCTCTATCTCCAAAATGAGGGATGCGGCTACTGTGAGGAGATCTGTCCTGTTGATGCCATAGACTACGAGCAGAAGGACAAGTTTATCGAGGATACTTTTGGCGCAATCGTTGTTGCAACAGGTTTTGACTTAATGCCAATTGGCAACATAGGCGAATACGGTTATGGCAAGTACAAGGACGTCATCGACTCGCTTCAGTTCGAGCGATTGCTCTCAGCCTCAGGACCAACCGAAGGGGAAATAAGGCGCCCCTCTGATGGCAAAGTCCCTAAGGAAATCGTGTTCATCCAATGCGCGGGTTCGAGAGATCCGGAGCACGGTGTGTCCTACTGCTCAAAGTTCTGCTGCATGTACACAGCAAAGCATGCCCTTCTGTACAAGCATGCCGTGCCAGATGGCCAGTCCTATATCTTCTACATTGACATAAGGTCTGCAGGAAAGAACTACGATGAGTTCGTTCAAAGGAGCATCGAGGAAGAGGACCTGCTGTACCTGAGAGGCAAGGTATCGAAGGTATTCCAGGACGGAGATAAGATAGTGGTCTGGGGCGTGGATACGCTCACAGGCAAGAAGATCGAGATAAGAGCGGACATGGTGGTTTTAGCAATGGCAGCTGTGCCAAACGAAGGCACAAAAGAACTTACTAAGAAGCTTCGCATTTCCACAGATGAACATGGCTGGCTTTCTGAGGCGCATCCAAAACTCAGACCTTTGGAAACCCTGACAGCAGGCATATTTTTGGCAGGAGCTGCTCAAGGACCCAAGGACATTACTGAGACCGTGTCCCAGGCCAGCGGAGCAGCCTGCAAGGTTGTTTCGCTGTTCTCAGGAGAGGGGCTGAGCCATGATCCCATGATAGCTTATGTGGATGAGGAGGTGTGTGTTGGCTGCGGTAACTGCGTTTCCATCTGCGCCTACGACGCGGCTGAGCTTGATGAAAAGAAAGGCGTGTCGAAAATAAAAGAGGCGCTTTGCGAAGGTTGCGGTGCCTGCGCAGCAGGATGTCCTTCCGGTGCGGTTCAGCACAAGAACTACTCCAAGAAACAGATATTTGACATGGTCTCTGCAATTACTGAGGATTAGGAAGAGGTTCGAAGTTCATGGAAAAGGTGAAGAAAACGAATGAGGTAAATTTCGTGAATTCCGTGTTGGTGTTAGGGGCTGGTGTGGGAGGCATGAAAGCTTCCATAGACTTAGCTGAGACG
>CBDUXN010000254.1:0-3677 GCA_965371185.1 uncultured Thermoplasmata archaeon | reverse complement strand
ACAGGAAGACGAAAGTATACTGGTTGAAAAGATCAGATCTGGTGAGTGTTTTGTTCCTGAGCTTTCATTGATAGCTGAGCAAGATGGTGAAATTGTTGGGCATATTCTCTTTTCTAAAGTAAAGATAATTGGCGAAGCCGAATATGAATCACTTGCACTTGCTCCCATGGCCGTTTTACCGAAACTTCAAAGGCAAGGAATTGGAGGGGAACTTATTACAACAGGCCTTACAATTGCAAAAAAGCTCGGTTTTGAATCGGTCATTGTCGTGGGACATAAAGATTATTACCCGAGATTTGGATTCAAGAAGGCCTCATTGTGGGGTATAAAGTGCCCATTCGAGGTGCCGGATGAAGCATTTATGGCAATTGAGCTTGTTGAAGATTCTTTGAAAGATAAAGCCGGTTCTGTTCAATACCCAAAAGAGTTTATGGAAGCCGGATAAAATAACTGCGTACAATATGTTCTTATCTTCTTTGGTTCAATAATGCTTCTCAATTATCTCAATGACAGACAATCCCTATAGTATGCCGAGCAGCTGGGAAGGAAAGGTGGCAGGACGGGGTGTCAAAACCTTTAACTACGTAGTGGCTACCGAAGGTGCCCAACATTTACCCCAGGGCTTTTTAAGCAACAATGGGAAAGATTTAAAAAGGGCTGAGAGAGATAATGGTTTTAGGGATGGGGCTTAAAGGCGAGGTGACAAAATTTAGGGGGCTATGATGAACATTGACAAATCCTTTATGATGATCTTTTTACTAGAGGAATGTAATTTCTCATGTGATCATTGTGTTCGTGAAGATGAACCTATGCCTCCCGGATATAAACTGTCTTTTGAGCAGCTCAAGACGTGTCTAGAGGATTGTAAGAATCTGAAAACAATAGAATGGGTGCACTTTTCTGGGGGAGAGCCAACCTTGTGGACAGAGGGGGAGCGAGATCTGGCTGACCTTTTTATAGAGATCTCAAAGGCTGGTTTCGAGCCGGGTTTCACCACGAACGGTGGTAACTTTGTCGATTACACTGAATGCCGCAGCTTTTTTAAGAAATACCTTGATAATGCAAATAAGAGGCTGCGTTTATATATCAGCATTGACACTTTTCATCGGAACTTTGATGTCGGGAAAGGAAGGGCAAAGAGCCTGGATAATGTCTTAGGGTGCAAAAGGGATATGCCTTCTGAGAAAGGCGAATTGCTGAACGTTATAGTACTTGTCACGGTTTCAAAGGATAGCAGATCATTGCTCCCAGATGAAATGATTGTGCATTATGAATCCCAAGGGGTGGAATTCAACTTCATACCACTAGACCTCAAGGGTAAGGCAAAATCCATGGGCGATTTATATCCTGATCTGGAAAGCGACAATCCTGAAGACCTTGGTGCATACTATCCTTTTCACAAAAAGAAGAAAGGGCGCGTGGTAAAATCCAATTTAGTTCTCATTGGAAATGATTACTACATATACGATTATGGTGTTGAATTTACACAGCACTGGCATAAAGTTGCGCGACTTGGACATTTAGCAGAGAAAATCATGCGTCCCGAGCAAGTTGGGGACAGCAAACACTAGATATTGTGGCAAAAACCTTTATTTCTAAAAGAGAATAATGGTTTAGGGGATGGGACCGAAGGGGGATTGATTTCCATCAGTTCGGCGGCAGACAGGATAAAAGAAGCGATTTTCTTCATTCTTGTTGCATTTATCGTTGCATTTCTAATCTTTATTTTTCTACCGATTATTATATTCTTCATTTGCCTAGGTGTTGGGGCATTTATTGCAATAATAATAATATTCATCATATATGGGCTAATGGGCCTGAGATCAAGGCCCCCTTATCAGGAGCCGCCTCAAGCACCTTGAATCGAGTGGCGATTATTGGAGAGATGTCACGCCCCTTGAGAAAAACGAAGTTATCCGAACGATAAAGCGGAATCCCTGCTCGAGCGCACCTATATTGTACGGAGGAGGGAGTTTGAGCGGAACAAATATAAGTCTATAGAGCGATAATCGACCGAATTAAGGCTGAGGGTTCAGGAACCACCAACACTCAGATAGGGATAAATACCGAGTTGAGAATATGAATATCCTTGCGTGTATTTCATGCGGCAGCAGAAATCTACGAAGCGGTGCTGCGGTGGACGGGATAGTGCCCGGAGATGTTCCCTATGTTTACATCTGTAATGAATGTGAGCACAAAGGAGCGCCGATTATCTTCGACACAGAAGAGGAATATAACAAATTTCTCATAGCATTGCGGAGCGATAAGCAAATAGAGCGATAAACGAGTGAGCCAAAGCTGGGCCTTGAGGAGGCGACGACTGGAGTGATAATAAGCAACAACGATAAGATAGAATGGAGGTGAAAGCCTGATTATTGCAAATATAGACTATATCCCTAATAAAGAAATTGCACAAATATTAGGGGTGGTAAAGGGAAGTTGTGTGAGGGCAAAACATCTTGGAAAAGATATTAGAGCTGCAGGTAGAACGATAATTGGAGGCGAAATGACCTATTATTCCGAGCTCCTGATGGAATCTAGAGATACTGCCACCCAAAGAATGATGGAAGAATCTCAAAAATTGGGTGCAGATGCGATAATAAATGTTCGATATCAGACAGCAATGGTGATGAGCGGAGCATCTGAAGTATTGGCCTACGGCACTGCTGTTAAAATTAAATAGATGTTTCTTAGCTAAAATGTAACACCATAGTCCTTATAGGTCAAGCCAGTTTACGAATTTCTCCTCGTTAATCACGACATCGTCCTCTCCGACCATGTCGAATGGATTTTCAAGGTGGTCCTGTATGTTGTCAAGACTGACGAGAATGATGCTGAAAAGCACCGGCAATACGAAGAAGAAGTATATTGGAACCCCTCCAGCGAACTTGGCAAAGTATGGCCCGTAGAATATGGGCAGGACGTAGGTGAAAATCTTGCTGTAGGCCCTTAAAGTCAATGGCGTGTGATATTCATAGATATGCTTCATGCCCTCGAATGATTCCAACATCTTGCTCGCATATTGGTTCGTCCTGGAGATCCCGCCGTCCGGCATGCCCCTTTCCCCGCATTTTTTTATAAAAAGTGAAAGCTCGGAGAACTTCTTATAAACATATTTCTCCTTCTCGGAACTTTCCTCGATCTCCATCATGAACATCTCTCTGAGACCGGCTAGAATTTCTCTTAATAATTCCTTGAGCTCTTCTTGATATCGTGCTTCCGAATCTGGAATCCAGTCCCTGGAGGCGAAGTACATCGATCTTCCGTGTGCCTTTAGGCTTCCGTAATATTGAAGGGCCCGTTCTCTGCGGGCATAGGCTCCGCTGATGGAGAACACCACTGGGAATACCACTGCGATACCTATCAGGGTAAGGGGGAAATCGGCGTAGACATCGTAACGGATGCAGAGGTACGTGGCAATAACTGAGAAAATCGCAACCGCTATGGTGTTGGGTGAGAGGAGCAGTTTGGCGCTTCTCAGGAGCTTCATGCCCCCATAATGTTCATCTAATCTATTATATTTTATTGTGAGATACCTCATGGGGTACGGGCCGCTTTTAGCCCGGGAACCCAAAGGATGGGCTTGAGGAGGTGGCCAGTCGAAGAAAATACACCAATAAAAATATATCATATCGTTTTATTAAAGAAATAATATGAAACAATCAACAAGGATGTTC
>CBDUXN010000253.1:0-3863 GCA_965371185.1 uncultured Thermoplasmata archaeon | reverse complement strand
GGTGACAGAGAGGCTATGTGTCCGACTGCAGATCGGTTTACGGGAGTTCAAAGGTCCTGCTCTTCATGTCTCAGTGAATGTTGAGTGGATGTGAAAATCCCCCCCCCGGCTCCAATTAAAAATAACTTTTGGGGTTTGAAAGTGTTAAGGGTCTATAACACGCTAACTCGTCAAAAAGAGGAATTCGTACCTCTGGAAGACAAGAAGATCAAGATGTTCGTTTGCGGACCTACCGTATACGACTACACCCACATTGGTCACGCCAAATCGTACATAGCCTTCGATGTGATGGCCAGGTACCTTCGGTACAGAGGCTATGAAGTCTTCTACCTCCAGAACATCACAGACATCGAGGACAGACTGATAAAGCGGGCCAACGAGGTGGGGAAAACCACAAAAGAGCTTGCAGAGGAGTTCACCAAAAAGTACCACGACGACATGAGGGATTTGAACGTCACCTCAGTGGACAAGTACGATAACGCCACAGACTACATCCCGCAGATAATCGAGCAGATCCAGGGCTTGGCTGAAAAGGGATACGCCTATGAGATAGACGATGGTGTCTACTATGATGTGTCAAGATTTGAAGAGTACGGCAAGCTGGTTCACCGCACCTTTGAAGATATCATGAAGGATGATAGGGTCTCAAGAATAGAGCCCAATCCTCAAAAGACGAATCCCATCGATTTCTCACTGTGGAAGAAGAAGAAACCTGGCGAGCCTTTTTGGAATTCGCCCTGGGGTGAGGGAAGACCAGGCTGGCATATCGAGGACACGGCCATCTCCATCTCCAACTTCGGCGCTCAGTACGACATTCACGGGGGCGGTGAAGACCTCATATTCCCGCATCATGAGGCCGAAATAGCTCAGGCGGAAGCCTTCACAGGCAAGGTTCCCTTCGTAAGGTATTGGCTGCACAACAGGTTCCTTAGAATCGAAGGGCAGAAAATGTCAAAATCCCTGGGCAACTATATCACGGCCAGGGAGGCGATTGAGAATCACGGTGCAGAGATAATAAGGTTCTTCTTTTCATTCAATCCTTACTACCGCCCAATCGATTTTGCCGAGGGGAAGATCGAGGAGGCGAAAGGAAAACTGCAGAAGATAAGGAACACCACCGGGAACCTCCAGATATTGTTCGGGAAGGCTGGGATGGAAGGGGAGGGGCCGCAAGCCAGTCCACTTATTGAAGAAACACGACAAAAACTGATTGAGGCCATGGACGATAACTTCAACTCTGCAGATGCTTTGGCTGTAATATTCGATTATGTGAGGAAGGTCAACGACCTGATAAGAAAAGGGGATATCAACAAGAGCGATGCAGAGCAGTTTCTCTCTCTGTTTGAGGAATTCGAGGAGATCTTCGGCGTGAGGTTTGTGGAAAAAAGGGAAGAGGAGCTCACACCAGGTCAGGAACAGTTGATAAAAGAGAGGGAGGAGGCAAGAAAAGCAAAAGACTGGAAAAAGTCGGATGAGATAAGGGAAAAATTAAAAGCTGAGGGCATAATCCTTGAGGACTCCCAGAGGGGCACCGTGTGGAAAAAGATGAGGTGAATTATCCATCAAGGAAGCATTTCTCTAATTCTGCCAGATCAGAATGTCTCAACATGGATCTATCTATTTTTGTGATGTAATTAGCCTGAACCTTGGATATGTATAGTATGTTCGGGCCGATTCTTACCCTGAAGTCCGAGAGCTTCGGCGCTTTCATTGTTACAGGCAGTATCTCGGCTCCAAAGCATGAGGTGCAGACCCTGTAGTCCTCAGCCTGCGTTTTTATGAACTCCACAACATCATCGTCTATTTCGATGCTCTTTTCCGGCATGAGCTGTAATTGCATACCCTTACTTTCCTTTGAAGTTCGGTTTCCTTTTCTCCAAGAAAGCCTCCAGTCCCTCCACCTTGTCTTCTGTTGAAAACGCTAAACCTTGGGTTTCAGCCTCGTAGGCCAGGCCCTTGTCAAGTGGTGCTTCCAGACCCGCGTTTATGGCGGATTTTGCCAGCCTGATAGCGATCGGACCGTTCTTCAGCATCTTCTGAGCCAAGGTCTTAGCCTCCTCCATGAGTTGCTCTGGGGGCACGACCTTGTTCACGAGGCCTATTCGCATCGCCTCCTCCGCACCGATCATCCCGCCCGTGAATATCAGCTCCTTGGCCCTTGCCGCGCCGACAAGTCTCGGAAGTCTTTGCGTTCCTCCGAAACCCGGGTGTATGCCCAATGTGACCTCCGGCAGCCCGAACTTTGCCTTGTCCGAGGATAGGATCATATCGCAGGCCAGGGCGAGCTCGCATCCTCCGCCCAACGCAAAACCGTTCACAGCTGCGATTGTGGGCTTGTGCAGGTTGGCCAGGTCATTGAAAACGCTTTGCCCGAAAAGCATGAACTTCCTGGCCTCCAAGGGGGTCATGTCCTTCATCTCCTTGATGTCCGCCCCTGCAACGAAGGCTTTTTCACCGGCGCCAGTTATTATTACAACGCCTACGTCCTTGTCGTCTCCAGCATCCTTCACAGCTACCCTTAGATCTGCAAGCGTCTCGTAGTTGAGTGCGTTCAGGGCCTGCGGCCTGTTGATCGAAATGGTTGCTATGTTATTCTCTTTCTCTATAATCACGTTCTTCAATTCCATTCTTCTGCCTCCCCATGATTCAGCGTAAAGGCGAATGGGCTTCGTGATATAATTGTTTTGTTCTGTATATGGAGGAGCTATCATTTCTTCTCATAGTACTGGTACTCAACTGTCAGCGTCCAAGAGTTGCCATCGTCAGGTTGTGAGAGCACCCCGAAAATTCCGGAAGTTTGGTCCTGGCATTCGCCGCAGATTATCGTTACATTGTACCTTCCTATGCCTTCGGTGAACGGGTCTCTATCAGGGTAATATCGTAAGGTCACACTGACCTTACCTTCTCCTCCTTGGCTATTTTCACTTGGACCGCCAGAATCCGACGTTCCATTAGGAGCCACTGCTTCGATAGAAAACTCATCAGGATTGTTTGTATAAATTGGCGTTTCATCCGCCTCATCGGTCCATGTAAGCGTGAAAGTAATGGATTTGAGATTATTTTCATCGATGGCGATGGCTTCAACGATCTGTGAATTTTCAGTGGAGGAACCTGTGGTAGGTTCAAGAGAACCTGACACTAGGTCGTAGTCTCTCGTCCAGTTTATGGCTTCGACAACGCCATCTTCTTCTGTTCGATAGAAAGTATTTGTTCCACCCATGATCCCAGCGCCAATTACGGCTGGAATAAATAATAATACAATTAATGCGGTGGAAGATTTTGTCCAGATACTTTTATCCACTTTATAGCTTGGATCCTCCTCCTTCGCCATTTTATTTATCCATCGATTGTAAAGGATGAGAAAAACTATTGTTAACAACCCAATGGCTGCAAGGCCCGCACCAAAGATTTTCGGTCTGTACCACTGAGTGACAATAACGTCATACCAAAAGCCATGAACAACACCTCCAAGAACCGTCCCAATTCCAGTTGGGACAAAAAGGACACCCATGTATATAGCCACTTTGTCTTTAGGAGCAATTTTCGAAACATAAGCAATAAAACCCGGATGAGTCACAAACTCACCCAAAGAAAAAACTATTATCCCAGAAATAAAAGTCACTGGATCATTGGTAAAAAGTACCAAAAAGAATCCAACCAATGATATTGCTATTCCAATCATCATTACATTTAATGATTTATATTTCTCAACTAGCTTGCCAAGAAAAGGCCCTACTAATATTATGGTACCGGGATTAATCATTGCTAACAAAAACGCGTTAAACCATGCAGGCATTCTTTGAAAATCGAACATATAAATTGCTAGAAAAGTGTGATTGAAAGCATATATGAACCAGAAGCCA
>CBDUXN010000252.1:0-3902 GCA_965371185.1 uncultured Thermoplasmata archaeon | reverse complement strand
AAGACTGAATAAATTATATACCAACCTCCTTGCCCCCTCCAACTCCCACCGCCATGCCCCCTCCTCCCGCCCTTATTTTCTAGCCTTTATCGCCACATTCCAAGAAAAATAATGCGTGAATCTATCGAGGATGCCATCCAAGGTGACGGTCAGGCCCATGAGTATCTCATGCCTGTCAAAGAATTCAGAGCCGTAAACGAGTTCAGATCGCCTTGTCCCCACCACTCGAAATCCCGCCTCATTGCACATTCTGACCCATTCCTTAATTCCCCTTTCTCCGATATGATATACATAATCATGGGGCTCGTCGCCCGTGGGCTCCCTGCCCTTTTCACCAAGCCATTGGGACCATTGCCTTTTTACGAATTTTGGTATGAACAGTCCCATCTTGTTGTCGGGGTTAGGGGTGGTCAGGATGAGACACCCACCTTTCTTTAAAATCCTGTGCATGCCTGCTAAGGCCTTCTTGGGTCTATGCAGGTGCTCGACAACCTCTGAGCAGATGATGAAATCAAAGGACTGGGAAGGAAAATCGAGTTCCTCCGCGTTTCCAGGTTTGAAGGCGCAGTTTGTGAAGCCCTTTTCCTTTGCCCTGCTGTTCGCTATGTCCACTTTCTCAGGATAGATGTCGATTCCCACAAATTCCAGATTGAAATCCGAGAAGCGCTTTGAAAGGGTAAAGGCATCGAATCCGCATTCACAGCCGATATCCAGTATTCTATACGTTCTCTTCCGATCCATAAGCTCAGGGGCCAGCATTTCACGGATGTTGTACTTGATCTTGTTCCAGGTTCGAATGATGGTATATGGGACGATATCCTGCCTGTCCTCGCTGAGCAGCTGCTCGTAGCCCTGAAGGAAAATGTCTTTTCGAGCTTCAGATGCTCGCTTTTTTTGGTTCACCAGCCTTAACCTCCACAGGGCTTATCAGCCTTTCATATTATTATAATTTACTGAAAATTTATGTTAGGCCGATAAATCCATCTTCGAGAAAACTTTATTAGCATTTAGTATGTATCTGCGGCTCGGCAGCACTCTTAAGGCGATGGACAAGTGATCCCTTGAAATTCGGTAAATTGGAGGATTTGTGGGGCAACGAAGAGAAATTCCGCATTGAGGTCATCGAATCCATCATGCCTGAGTCAGGCGTTATTTTGGATATCGGCCCAGGAATGGTGAAATACAACACAAAGAATTGCCTGCTGATGACCCTCGACCTCAAAGGCCCATACTCTTCTGTGCACGGCACGGCGGAGAGCCTACCCTTCAAGGGTGGTCTATTTGATCTTGTTATATCCACAGAGGTCATCGAGCATGTGAGACACCCAAAGAGGATGCTAGATGAGGTTCGGAGGGTCATGAAAAACGATGGAAAATGGCTGATGTCCACGCCAAATGTAGTTACGCTGGCGAACAGGATAGCCTTCTTCTTCCTTGGCCGTTTTCCACCCGATAGAACTCTGCATGACGATCATGATGTAGGGCATCTTCATTTCTGGGATAGGAAGTATCTGCTTGAGGTTCTCAATAAAAATGGTTTCAAGGTCTTGCAGAGCTGGCATAAATTCCTACAGATATCGCGGAAACGCTACTTCACAGGCTCCCTTACGGAGAAAATCTTCAAGAATTTCTGCGAGCAGAATATTTATCTTTGTCAAAAATCATGAGGGGTATTGATGCTTGATATTAAGCTGTTCCGGGAGACTCCTGAGGTCATCAAGGCTGATCTGGAGAAACGGGGTTGGACGGAGGAACAGATAAAAGCAGTGGATGAGGTCATAGATTGCGATAAAAAGTGGCGAGGATCGAGGCAGGAAGGAGACGCACTCAAACACGAGAGAAATGCAGTGACCAAGGAAATATCTGAGCTTAAGAAAGAGGGCAAGGACATATCATTAAAAGTCCAGGCAATGGGGGCCTTGAACGAGAAGATAAAGAAGAAGGACGAAGATATCGAATCGTATCTAGAAAAGAGGGACGAGCTACTCCTGAGAATCCCGAACCTAATGCATGAATCGGAGCCTGTTGGAAAGGACGACTCCGAGAACGTGCCCCTCAGACATTGGGGGAAGCCGAAGGAGTATGACTTCGAGTTGAAGAGTCACCAGGATGTGATAGAAGACCAAGGGCAGGGGGATTTTCGATCGTCCCAAAAGACCTCTGGGGCAGGCTTCTACTACTTCTTCGAGGATCTGGTGATGCTGGACCTGGCACTGATGAGGTTTGCAATCGATCATCTGAGGAGCATTGGTTTCAAGGTTGTTGAGCCCCCGCTGATGCTCAGAAGAAGGGCCATGCAGGGTGTTGTGGATCTCTCTGATTTTGAGGATGTCCTCTATAAAGTAGAAGATGAAGATCTGTATTTGATAGCCACATCAGAGCATTCCCTTGCAGCCATGCTCATGGATGAGGTCTTAAATGAGAAGGAATTGCCCTTGAGATACTGCGGTGTGAGCCCCTGCTTCAGAAAGGAGATCGGGGCGCATGGTGTCGATACCAGGGGAATCTTCAGGACGCATCAGTTCAACAAGGTGGAGCAGTTCATATTTTCCATACCTGAGCGATCGTGGGATGAGCACGAGCTCCTGATAAAGAATGCGGAGGTGCTATTTCAGAAACTTGAGATACCATATAGGATAATGAATGTGTGTACAGGTGACCTTGGGGGCACAGCCTCAAAGAAATATGACCTGGAGGCATGGATGGCCAAGCAGGGCAAATACAATGAGGTTGTCTCCTGCGCGAACTGCACCAGTTACCAGGCAAGAAAGCTCAATATCAGGTACGAGAGAAAAAATGGTGAAAGGGATTATGTTCACACCCTGAACAGCACCGCTATTGCGACCTCTAGAACAATCGTTTCTATACTGGAAAACAATCAGCAAGAGGACGGCAGCGTTGTGGTGCCTAAAGTTCTCAGCCCATATATGAACGGCATCGAGTTTATCGGGAAACGCGAGAAATAGGATATAATCTGATTTTGCTGCTCAAATCCCAACCCTCGCATATCTCGGCCCTTGGGCTATCGAATAATATTGAGGTTCAAGCTGAGATGCCCGTTATTTTCTCCAGTTTTCATGGAAATTATTTCATGCCCAATTATGTGACCTGGGATAATTTCCATGGCGGCGCACTTTGCTGATCGGATTTGGTATGCAAAAGTGCGCCTTTACATGTTTTCGTTCCCAATAGGTCAAGTGGTTGTCATCAGTCTACAATATTACTATTAAATTCAAGGGAATTTCATCATTCTTACTTCGATAAGGGTTACCAGAACTTCAGAAGAAGATAGAAAATATAGTTGGGTACAATCGAACTATTACATTTCGGTCAGACAGGAGTATGAGGTTATTGAAAGGCAAGATTCTTATTTAAAATTTCCATCCTTCCATTCTGAACATGTCCAGTATGTCAATTGCTTCAACAGTATATTCTTTACAGACATAAGGTATTTTTATTTTATCACCTCTTATCTTTTCTTCTGTTACAACTATGCGTTTTATCTTAACTAGAGTTTTTTGAGGGTCACGGATCATTTCTATTGCAAGAGCAATCACCCAGGGATCTGCAGCATATCTCTTCCCCTTTTTTATTAAGCTAGGATACTTCTTCAGTATTTCTTTTACGATTTCTATTTGTTCTGTTGTGGGTTCTTTGATCATTTCACTATGTTTTTTTGACCATTCCGCCAGTGTATCATCAAATCGATTAATCTCATCAAATACTTCCTTTGGAGCAAATAACCTCTCTGAATTCACAAGACCCTCCATCTTTTGCCACACACCAGGATATACATCCATAGGATTGTGTTTGTTCAGTTCGATTAAAGAGGATGTGTCAATAATATAACCCAAGTTTGACACTTAGCTCCGCTAATTTATCGGGAAAATGAATTTGACAGA
>CBDUXN010000251.1:0-3909 GCA_965371185.1 uncultured Thermoplasmata archaeon | reverse complement strand
AGGGGCACATGCCACTGGCATTTAGCCAGTGGTGTCGGGGGCGCAATTTGACAGACCTATTTTCATAAATTCCCGAAATCTAAGCCCATTTTTTAGAAAGGTTTTTATTGGGACATTGTATTTGTAAGTTGGAGCGAGGGCTTTGAAAGCGGTTAAAGTGCGATTAAAACCACTAGGTGAGGGCAGGATGAGTAACAGATTAACATCGATTGGGATTGTTTGGATGATGGTTATTGGGGGACTCATTGGATTTATTACAATTGAGTCAGAATTTGGGAGCGCTGGCGAGATAATTTATGTAGGATCAGGTGGCGGGAACAACTCTACCACGATAGCAGGTGGTATAAGCCAAGCTAATCCAGGGGACATAGTTTATGTTTATAGCGGCACCTATACTGAGAATTTGGCGATTAATACGCCTCTTACACTTATGGGAGAGAACAAGGATACAACCATAATCGATGGCAGCGGTTCGGGTGTCGTTACCATAACTGCAGATTCTGTGACTGTCACAGGTTTCACCATCACCAACGGTGGTGATGGCATTTATATTTCCTCATCCTCAAACAACAACATCATAGGCAATAATATCTCATCGAACCTTTATGATGGTATACGTCTTTACTCATCGCCAAACAGCACCATCTCGGACAATGATATTTCATCGAACGATTGGTTGGGCATTCGTCTTTCTTCATGCTCAAACAATACCGTTGAGGGCAATAATTTCAACAACAATGGCATCGGGATTTCCCCCTGGGGAGGCCCATTATCAGACTACAATTCCCACACAATATCTACCACCAATATGGTGAACGGAAAGCCCCTCTATTACTATAAGGATAGCAGCGACTTCAATATAGATGGAATACCAGTGGGGCAACTCATTCTAGCTAATTGCACAAACGTTGCCATAAAAAATTTGCAAATACATAACACAGATATTGGTATGGAGATTGCATATTCCAACAACATAAATATCACAGACAATAACGTTTCATCAAATAATTGGGAGGGCATATACCTTTACTCCTCATCAAACAGTACCGTCTCTGGCAATAAGGTTTCGTACAATGGCATGTTGGGCTGCCTCGGCATACATCTCTGGGTATCGTGTAACAACGAAATAGTAAGCAATAATGTACACGACAATGAATATGGCATATATCTTTCCTCATCATCAAACAACAACATAACTGGCAACAATGTATCAAATAATGATTTTGGCATTAAACTTACCTCATCATCTAGCAACAACACTATAATAGGCAACAATGTATCGAACAATACATTTGGTATCTATATTTCCTCATCATCAGACAACAATACCATAACAAAAAACGATGTTTCGAGCAATGGTGGCGGCATCTATCTTGACTCATCATCAAACAACACTATAATAGGCAATGATGTTTCCTCGAACACCGACTCTGGCATCAATCTTACCTCAGGTTCAAACGACAACTCCATTTACCACAACAACTTCATTGATAATGCAATCCAGGCCTTTGACCTTGGTAACAATATCTGGAACGATACATATCCTTCGGGCGGCAACTACTGGTCTGACTTCGATGAAGCAAGCGAAGGTGCATATGACGATTATAAAGGAGCAAACCAAGATGACCCCACGAGCGGAGATGGCATAGTTGATAATGGAACAGGTGCTGGTGGAGGTCAGAATCCATATCTAATAATGCCCATCGATAGTCAGGATAATTACCCGTTGATTGAACCACATATAGGAAATGTACCCTCAGAACCCCAAAGTCTACAAACATCTTCAGGCGATTCTTATGTAAATTTATCTTGGGCTGCCCCAGTTTCGAATGGAGGTTCTCCAATAACCAACTATAGAATTTACAGAGGCACCACGCCAGGGGGAGAGTCCTTTCTAGAAGAGATCGGAAATCTCACATTCTACAATGACACTGGTGTGACGAACACTATTACCTACTACTACAAGGTGAGCGCAGTAAACAGCTTTGGAGAGGGGGCATTATCCAGTGAAACGACCGGCACCCCAACAGGTTCCTTGACCGTGGACTATATCATTATTACAGCTTCTCCTGACGGTACAGAATTGGCTTCGGTCGACTTGCCAATAGGGGGCTCAGTTACGGCCTTTGCTTCAGGTTACAACAACACAGGGCCCACTTATGTTGATGTGATAGATGTAAATTGGACCGGCTCAGGTGGCACTTGGTCACCAGGCACTGGCCCGAGCTCTACGTTCACAGCTGGTATGATGGATGGGCTGTATCTACAGACAGGTGAGAACACTAGTATGGCCATCTCAGATACCTTTAACGTGAACATACTCCCCCCAATAGTGGATTACATACAGATAGTGGATACTCAAAACACCGGAGCTACGGAGATCGCAGATCAGACAATAGAGAGGGAGGTTACAATAACAGGTTATGCAGCTGCATACAACATCACGTTGGGTTATATGTACGATATTACAGTGAACTGGTCAGTGGTCAACGAAAGCGGTGCCAGTGCCTCTACAAGCCCCGCAGAAGAGGTGACCAGCTCAGATTTCTTCTCAGGCTCTGCTGGTGGCACAGCCACTTGGACAGCAGATGATGGTGCTGGACATTCTCATAGCGTTGTGTTCTCTATTACCGAATATGGGGTGGATTACATATTGATAGTGGATAGTGAAGGCATAGGCGCAACCGAAATTGTAGATCAAACGGTTAATGTAGGCTTTACCATCCAAGGTTGGGCAGCCGGTTTCAATGACACTGTTGGCTACATAGGCGATTTCTCTGTAAGCTGGTCCGTGGACAATATAAGCTCCGCTGCCACTACAAACCCGTCTGCTGGGATAAATTCCATATTTGATGCTGGTGAGGCCGGAGGAACAGCAACCTGGGAAGCGGATGGCGGCGCTGGGCATACAGACACAGTAACCTTCACCATTAATCCACCAGCGATGGATTTCATAACAATTGTTGACACTCTTGGCACGGGCACCACCGAGATACCAGATCAAACCGTGGATATTGGATTTACTTTGCAAGGCTGGGCAGCTGGGTTCAATGTCTCTGCTGGTTACATAGGCGATATCTCTGTTAATTGGTTGGTTGACAGCATGGATTCTGCTGCCACAACAAGCCCTTTAAGCGCTGCTAGTTCCACATTTGATGCTGGTGAGGCCGGAGGAATAGCAACATGGACGGTAGATGACAGTGCTGGGCATATAGACACAGTGACGTTCACCATCAACCCACCGACTGTAGACTACATCCAGATACGGAATGCGAGCTTTGGTCAGGGCAGCGTGGTTATAGATTTAGAATTCACACTAGATATGGTGGATTCAGATACTTTCTACTGTGCAGGTTACAACTCCATGATTGGATATATTGAGGACGTAATAGCAGAATGGGAGGTGCATGGTGGCATAGGCACCGTATCTCCAGGTACTGGCACATCAACGGAGTTTACAGCCACAACTGTTGGAACTGGCAGCATAACAGCCAACTTCACAGGCATCATTAATTCAACGGGTAATATTACTGTCCATCTGTCTCCAGACACCACCCCACCAGATGCACCAACAGGCCTGCAAGTTCATTTGGTAGCAAGCGGAGGCGCGTTGAGGCTAAGTTGGGACGCCAACACAGGCAGCGAGCCTAGAACCCTCACCGGGCATAGTGATTGGGTGCGCTCAGTCGCATGGTCGCCGGACAGCACAAAGCTCGCCTCCGGCTCTGATGATGACACTATCAAGATTTGGGACGCCAACACAGGCAGCGAGCTTAGAACCCTCACCGGGCATAGTAATTGGGTGTACTCAGTCGCGTGGTCGCCGGACGGCACAAAGCTCGCTTCCGGCTCTTTTGATGACACGATCAAGATTTGGAACGCTGACACAGGCAGCGAGCTTAGAACCCT
>CBDUXN010000250.1:0-3950 GCA_965371185.1 uncultured Thermoplasmata archaeon | reverse complement strand
TGGATTAAGTTCAGACCGTTTATTGATTCCGGAGCAGATATATCCCTAATCCCACACAGTGTCGGTCAATATCTTGGGTTTGAGATGGAGGACAATATCCTAGAGTTCGGAGGGGTGGCTGGTAAGCATCTACCCGTGATTATTAAAAAGATGAAGATGATGATAGGGGATATAGAACTTGAGCCAAGAGTCGGATGGGCCTTGATAGAGGAGGCGCCACCACTTCTAGGTAGGTTGGATATTTTCGATAAATTTAATGTTACATTCAAGGAGAAAGAGGAGATCATACTTTTTGACCCAATTTAAAACAGCATACCTCCCTCAGCACTCATACTCCGGTAACTAAATCCAAATATTAATACCCGAAAACTGCACACTATATTCGAGCCCGAACAATGGAAGAGGAATGCATGGAGATCGTGAGAAAAAGGGGGGATAGACGAGGTCCTGGAATTCCATGATAGCTTGTAAACATTCGTATACCTATATTCATTAGCTGAGAATTTTACAAGTTGGCTCACTTGACATCAACATTAATCCAGACAAGTGAGGCTAAACCTGAGTTTCGTGATCGAAAAGGTGGAGCCGAATAAGAATTATAGGGATTCTGAGTTTTTGCAGACGGTGAGGCTGTTGAAGGGTTATGGGTTTCTGAAACCTTGAAACCAAATGAATTACTGACGGATATTGTTAATTTGTCTTATCGCTGGCCACCTCCACAACAACCTCCCCGTACTCAATCAACTCGTAATTTATCCTCCTCGCAGACTTCATTCATCTCATCTTTAAACTTCATAGGCCATTTAACATCAGGATCTGTGGATAAATTTAATATACGCTTGAGCCAATATGTCATCCGAGGTGGACATCCATGGTTAACGATGCTAGGTCCCATAGCAATGTGCTGACCATGATACAAAAACTCGATCCGGAGGATCAGCTTCAGCTGATAGAGGAGCTCGCAGTCATATTGAGGAACAAGATGGCGAGAAAGAAGCACAGTGTGCTGGAGCTTCAAGGGCTCGGCAAGGAGATTTGGAAGGGTGTGGATGCACAGGAGTACGTTAACAGGGAGAGAGGGACATGGGGTGGCTAGATAGTTTTACAGAGAAAACTATCGGTTTGGATACGGCCCCGATCATCTATTTCATAGAGGAAGGACGCTATCTGGATGTCACAAAGCCGTTCTTCGAGTCACTGTCAAGGCGTGATTTTAATGCAGTGACATCCACCATCACCCTGCTCGAGGTGCTGGTGCAGCCCTACAGAGATGGTAATGCGGCCTTGGCTGAAAAATATCGTGATATACTTATGAACTCAGAAAACCTGCTGATCGTGCCACTGGTAAACGATATCGCTGATTCAGCCGCGAATATCAGGGGCAAGTACGGTATAAGGGTTCCCGACTCAATTCAGATTGCAACTGCGGTATACAGTGGTGCCACAGTATTTCTTACCAACGATAAAAATCTGAAGAAAATCAAGGAGATCGAGGTTATAGTGCTTGATGAGATCGCAAGGCAATAGACGTTTAGATAAGCCTTTACTATTGCTTGATTTATATTTTGCTATTCCGTTGCATATAGCTATTTAAATGATATGCAAATGAACTGAATATATTTGACTCCAATTTTAAATATCCCAGCATTGCAAAACTCATGCCATAGTAACCTCTTTCCAGAGAATTAATCATTACTCCCGCCAAACACCTCCGTCACCATCTCCCCAGCCTTATTCAAGCTCAACTCTCCATCCTTATCCTCCCTAACCCAACCCCCTTTCTGGGGTCACCAAACCACACCCACCACTCGAATTTCGTAATTACCTCGCTATTTTCATCTCACATACCTCCTCTGATCAGCCCCAAAATCCCATTTTTAGCCCCTTTTTTGACTCATAGCCAGTATATACAAATCCATCGATTTTCATTTTCTCCACACCACCCATATCTGGTATACCAAATCCGAGTGGTAACTCCCGGAAATCGTTTCCCAAATCCGAGAGGTAGACCTCCATTTCATTTCCAAATGTGAGGGGTGATCTGTATACAGGATTCGAGTGGTGGCAACCGGAAACTGATTTCGGATAGCTTTAATAGATTATCAGGGGAATTATTATAAACACCTAAAGAATTTATGAACATATGAAGATGTTTGTGCCGAAGTTCGAAATCTCCAGTAAAATAAATAATGCACTTCTGGAAATTGAGAGGGCAAGGGGATTTCTGGATGCTGCAAAATTAAAAGATGAATGGATAAAAGACATGCAGAGCAAAGCACTCATTATGGAATCGCACCATTCTACACATATAGAGGGGACGCAGTTAACATTGTCTCAAGCACAAAAAATCCTTTCAGGCAAATCCATAAAAGGTGTGAGAAAAGATGATCGCCAGGAACTCCTTAATTACAGGGATGCAATGGACTTCGTGTCAGAGTATCTGGGAAAAAAGTCGCAGATCACAGAAGAATTGATCAAAGAAATACACAAAATTATCGTAAAAAAGGTAAGGGGCGGTTCCCTTGAACCCGGAAGGTATAGAAAAGTCCAGAATTATATTGTCAATTCATTCACGGGAGAGATAATATACACCCCTCCACAGTATTCCAAGGTTCCGAAATTAATGGGCGAGTTTGTCGGATGGCTGAACAAAGAATCCAGTATCTCACCCGTGCTTGTAGCTGGTATAAGTCAATACCAGTTCGTTGACATTCACCCCTTCCTGGATGGAAATGGCAGAACTGCAAGGGTTCTGTGCACTTTAGTTTTATATCAGAACGGATATGATTTTAAAAGGCTGTTCTCATTATCCGAATATTACGATAAGAGCCGTTCTGAGTACTATAATGCAATACAATCAGTAAGGGACAATAAAGGAGATATGACAGTTTGGCTTGAATATTTTACTGAAGGTTTGAAAAGTCAGTTGACTGAGGTAAAGACAAGGGGCGAGAAGAGTATTAAAAAAGATATCTTGCTCGATAAGATCGGGGAATACAATATAAATTCACGCCAACAAAGGGCATTAAGATATTTAATCGAACACCAACGCATTGATAATTCGATATATCAAAAAATTTGCAATACTACAAAAAGGACAGCTACCAGAGACCTTACAGGTCTCTATAATCTCGGTTTAATTGAGAAACACGGTGAAAAGAAAGCCACATATTACACATTAAGGCTATTTAAGGGACAAGAATAAGGGACATATAATGGACATATAAGGGACACCAGTATTATTTGCGATTCGTCATATAATCGTCAGATAATTTTGAAATCTGTTGATCAAAAGAACCTTGGCATCACGGGCTGGCTCGAGTATTTTACAGATGGAGCACTCTTATCGATTGCGAAGGTTAAAGAAAAAGTCCTGCAGCTTTCGACCGAAAAACAGAAAAGGCAGAAAAAGGGGCAAATTGCCCTATCGGAAAGCCAGATGAGGATTATCGAGCTTATCCACAGAAACGGAAGAATAACAAGCGGAGAAATACAGGGGAGGTTTAAAATCTCCCGGCGGGCTGCACACAAGGAGCTGAAGAAATTAATCGAACTCGATATAATCCAACAAAAAGGTACTGGTAGGGCTACTTACTATGTCCTAAAGTAGGTTGACGCAAAGGTTGACGCAAATAGATGGCCAATATACTGTGACATTTACTGTGACAAGGAAGGGAACCAAAATGACAGATCTTAACGAAGAGATAATTTTTCGGGACTAAGGATTACGGAATTTGCAGAAGGCCAGAGGGAGGAATGCAAGGAGATTGTGAGATAAAGCCGCACTTGTCTGGTTTTTCGTTCAATATCAAGTGCACCAACTTGTAACTTATCTTCAATTATCAAAGCTGGCATTCGCTAATTTCCAAGAAGAAGGGGATAGATGAGGCTCTGAAATTCTATGATATCCTGAGTTTTGTGATCGAAAAGGTTGAGCCGAATAAGAACTA
>CBDUXN010000249.1:0-3953 GCA_965371185.1 uncultured Thermoplasmata archaeon | reverse complement strand
AAAAAAATATACAACAGATTCTATTTAATGGTTCTGCAGAATGGATTCTCACAGTTGTTATCCCAGATGAGGCAAAAGATTGGGAAAAAGGCAAAGTCACATTCAATGTCACATCAGATAATGATCCATCAGCGACCGATGAAATCGAAACCACAACAAACGTTGGGGAGGTTTACGATGTGAATGTATTCATCCCTGATAACAATGAAGAGGCTGATCCCGGCGATATAGTAACATTTCAGGTCCAGATTACCAATGAGGGGAATACAAATGATACAATCAGTTTCAATCCTTCAGGTGAATATTTCGCTTCTATCTCCCCTCCACAAGTCTTTGATTTACAACCGAAAACTCCTATATACATTTATATGAATGTGACCGTCCCTGATGATGCTTTAGAAGGTGCACATGTTAATAATATAACAGCCAATGCTGGGGGCTCTGCCACAGCTTGGGCCGACGTTACGATCCTTGTAAATCCATATTACAAGATAGATTTGCAGCCCTACGGAGATCCCTCTAAGAGCGGAGACCCTGGTGGTGCTGACGTTGAATACAAATTACAGGTCTTTAACAAAGGAACAGGTGAAGATACAATACACCTAAGCAAGACCGGGCCTGGTTGGGGCTCCTTTTCCCAGGAATCAGTTGTCGTTCCTGCAGACTCTGATGTGATAGTATATTTTAACGTCAGCATCCCGGAAGACGAACCTATGAAGGTATGGTTCATCAACGTCACAGCCAAATCCTCAGGCAATACCAGCCTTAATGTTACTCAATCGCTCCAGATTGAAGTTTCACAAACGTTCGATGTGGAGCTCAATTCAGATAAGGACACATACTCTATACCTGCCGGTGAAAATACGACTTATGATATTATAATAACAAATAAAGGCTCAGGCACCGATGAGTTTTCAATTAAAACCTGGGAAGAGGATGAAGAGGCCCTTGGGTGGCCCTCAGTTTCAACATCAAGGGTGACATTAAATGCCGGTGCTAATACAACTGTACAAATGCTGGTTGAGGTGGTTACTGGTGTTACTCCTGGCTCATACAAAATTTGGTTCAACGTAACATCATCTGGAGACGATACGGTAATCGCATCCTATTCAACTACGACCAAGGTCACAGATAGATATGATATTGTTATTGCAGGAACCAAAGAAAGATCGAAGGAGGCACCTGAGGATGTTAATGTTACATACCAGATACAAATCTACAATTTCGGCACAACATCCGACCAATATCAGATCGAGGCAACCGGAGACAGAACTGGATGGATCACACTCAGTGCAGATTTAATCGCAAATCTAGGATCTGGAGATATGTTTTCATTAGAGTTTAAAGTCAATATAGAGGACGCAGATGACCCCGATTTGGCAGATGGAGAGCACAACTTGTTGATTACAGTTACTTCCATGAACGACACCGCCATGCCTCCAGTCTCAGATTATGTATGGCTCAATACGACATTAACGGCAACAATAGAGATCTCCATGAACACACCCCAAGACGTTCTAGATGCGAGCCCCGGAGAAATAATCAACTTTATCATTATGATACAAAACACCGGCTCTGCAACAGACAAGTTCGATTTTGAGGATGACGGGGAGTACAAGGGATGGGGTTCAATCCTACCGCCTTCTGTGACATTGAATGCAGGTCAATCCGTAAACATCACGTATCAAGTGGAGGTACCCTCAGATGTCGAAAGGGCTATAAGCCCCGTGGAACTCTATTTATTGGCAAGGTCACAGGGTGCGGACGATGAGATAATCGAGAACATAACATTGACAGTCAACATAAATCAGACCTTTGAAGTGGAAATTTACGCTACACAACCCGAGGATGATGGTGATCCAGGCGAAACGGTGGTATTCGAAATAGAAATTCAGAACAAAGGTAACGACGTGGATGATATCATCTTGACTCATCAGGGAACAGAACTTGGGAAGTGGTCGGCAGCTAGAGTAAGACTTCAATCAGAGGAGAGCCGAATTGTGTACTATAATGTAACAATAGATGCTGAGCACGATACAAGTGACATTATAATAACTTTAAATGCAAGCTCGGATGGAGATCCCAATATATACGAGGATCTACTAATTACACTGCATGTTGAGCCCTACTACGAGGTCCAATTATCGGTTAATACACCGAACCAAGAAACGGTAAAGGGGGGCGAAAATGTTACATTCAGCCTTGGAATCACGAACAAAGGAACTGATGTAGATACCTACGATCTTAGAACTGGCGGACCTCAACAATTCTGGGCTAGAATCAATCCAAATGATCCAACGAACACCTCGGTAACGATTGAGGTTGCCCAGACAGTTTATATTGATATACTCGTAAGCCCACCAGAAGATACCAATGTAGGTATTTATGAAATAGTAATAAATGTCACCTCACAAAACGATGATGATGTCACTGCGGAGTTTTCCTTTTATGCAGACGTAGAGTCAACTTATGATGTGACCGCTTCCTGCGGCGAGCCCTACCAGAAGGCGGAAGCAGGCCAAACCGTGCAGTACACCATTACCGTAACGAACGAGGGTAATGACTTTGATACCTTCCAGTTTTTTGTCCCAGGACTGCCGCCAGGATGGTCTTATATTGTCATGCCGACCACATTAGGTCTTGGCTCGGGCAATATAAGCACGGTTTCCATTGAAATAACATCAAATGCAGGATCTGATTCTGGGGGATATGACTACAATGTGACTGTTAGATCCATCAACGATCAAACAAAAGAGCACAAAGTTCCCATCACGGTATATGTTGAACAAGTATACAATTTATTAATACCTACCAGTCTGAGCCAAAAGTCCGTTGATGTGGATGATATTGTAGTCTATTCTTTCGATGTTGAAAATAGGGGCAACGGCGTTGATACTTTTGAATTAAAGCTCATGGTAGATGTACAACCCTGGACCTGGCTCTACTACAGCCCAACAGAAAATGCGTCCACGATATATGTTTCGCCACTACCAGGCGGTAGCTTAACCGTGTATTTATATATAGCCCCGCCAGCTAATTATTGGGATACTGGTGGAGACGGCTATGTTAATTTAGAAGTAAGAGCGACTTCCCAGGACGATCCAGACCCAACCCCTATAACCATGACCCTGCAGGTAAATACAGAGGTGAATAATCTCTATGATTTCACACTTTCGTCTTCCAGTTCACCGTCAGGAATTCCAGGGGAGATAGCAACCTTCTCATTGACCATAAATAATGAAGCCACCGCAAATGACCAATTCCAGATGAAAGTTCTGAGCTATACAACAGATACAGGCGGTGTACTAAGTCACTGGGACGCTGCAAACCCAAACCCATTCAACCCAAATCCGATATCTGTGTTGGAAGGTGTACCGGGATATGTGGAAGTCAATATCAATATCCCGGAACCCTCAAACCTTAAGCAAATCCCACCTGGAAATTACATCTGTAAGGTGGAGGTCAAGTCCACAGGCAATACAGACATAAAAAAGATAGTGAATTTCACAGTTATAGTTGACCAACTCTATGCTGCTGAGATTGTAAAAGTTGAGCCAACATCATCTTCTGTAGATATTGGGTCTTGGATCAGTTATACGGTTAGAGTTAAGAATAATGGCAATAGTGTTGACAACATATCCTTTGAAGTAGAGGATACAGGTAACGATGATCTAAGTTCTTGGGCTTCGATAACCTATAACAGCCAGGAAGTCAATGAAGTACAATTAATCGCTGGGCAGGAGATATCACTTAGCTTCAAGGTGAGCGTCCCAAACAGAGATGATCCTGGATATCCAGACCCTAATCCTAGTGAGGTTGAATTCTTATTCAAGGCTCAGCCTGGTGACACAGGTGACGATGTTATTAATGATGAAGTAACGATAAGAACTACCATAAACCCGGTATTCGACTTCGAATTCATCCACGCCGACCTTGCAGCCAAGCATGGACTC
>CBDUXN010000248.1:0-3954 GCA_965371185.1 uncultured Thermoplasmata archaeon | reverse complement strand
ATCAAGAAGATATTTGTGTCGAGGTAAGCTTTTATCAACTCCATATCTCCTTGTACACGGCTTTCCTCGATTTCTTGGCTAACTTGAGAAGTTCTGCATGTGAGATTTTCTTTTTCCTCTTCTTTTTAAGATTTGCAAGAATTCTTTTCGAAGTTTCATGTATCTGTAAGCGTACGGCACTCTTGATAAAATCTGTTCGGCTCGTGAAATATCCATCCTCTATAACCTCGTCGATGAATTTATATTCTGCTTCAGGCAATCTAACATGAGATACTTTTGATGGCATGTCAATCACTTTGTATACTATATGTGATACAATTTATTTATACTTATTGTTAGATTATCGACTTCCCCCTCCTGCGCTCTGCGGATAAATTAGCGAGTGCAAATGTAGATTAATGTAAACATTGGTATCAAGGTAGACGCTCAGCATAGTCTTCCCACAGCTTTTGTCTGATATCCTTGATCTCCTTCTGCAATTTATTCAAGTTCTTTTTGCTCATCGTTTTATCTTCGCTGAGCTTGTCATGAAATTCCCTGAGAATCATTTCGTTTATCACTTTCTTTACAGCGAACCTTATGAACTCGCTTCTGCTCTTGAACTCGCCCAACTCTACGAAATGATCAACCATCATAGAGTCTTTGGGGGGAAGCCTGATGCTCGTAACATCTGTAGCCATAAATTCACCTGTATTACAATATGACTACATATTATAAATATTTTTTGTTATATTTTAATCGGCCCCCCTGCGTGCGGAATCTTCGCTCCGCACTAGCTCGCAAATTTATTCTAAATTTGCTCATCCTGCGCTCTATATGGAAATTAACGATTGCTAGTGAGGATGAGCGAAGATAATTTACATATTGACGCTCTTGATAATAAGTGTCAAAAAATAAGAGAGCGGCTTAATTCGAAGACGCTTGGAGAAACGCGGTTTTTTGGCGGTTTTAGCCAGCAAATAGCCAGTAAATAGACGCAAATTATATATTTCTCGAGACACATAAGTTCTTGCAATGAATAAAACGATTAAGTCGATAGCCGTAGCAACCATAATGCTACTAAGTTTAATCATAATCATTGTAGATATTGTACCGAGGGTTGAAGCCCCTATCACGGTTTACGTGGATGATGACAATACTTTAGGGCCATGGGATGGATCTTCAGACTATCCATACAGGACGATTCAGGAGGCGGTGGATGCTGCTTTACCAGGAGAGACTGTTTTTGTGCTTAATGGAACCTATTACGAGGACGTTTACATTAATAAAACCATTAATTTGACTGGGATAAGTAGAGATAATACGACTATAAATTCAACAAATCTCATGGGTATCTTTGTAGAAAACGCAGATTTTGTTAATATCACAGGTTTTACTGTTGAAAATGGAAGTTGGGCTGGGATTAGACTGATGCCTTCTAATAATAGTTTGGTTGAAAATAATAGAGTTGAACGGAACAGTAAAGGTATTCAAATAGTAGAATCGAACAATACGATTGTTAGAAATAATATCGCTTCAAATAATACAACTGATTATGGTATTTATCTAGATCGATCGACAAACGTAACAGTTAAAAATAATACTTGTTATGGCAATCAGGGAAAAGGCATATATATATTCGATAATAGTCATCATAATTTAATTAGTGGAAATAATTGTTCTGGTAACGCTGACGGTATCCGTTTTAGCTCTACAAGTTTTGATAATTATATATTCAATAATACTATAATATCAAATTTTAATTACGGTATAGGTGATTCTTCAGATGGTGGCAATATTTATTTTAATAATTCAATTAAAAATTCCTGGGTTGGAATCCATGTTGGTACATTCACACAAGATGTCCAGATTTATAACTCAACAATTGAGAATTCTTCCGGTTATGATATTTCCGTTGCTGGTTCAAATACCTATGTTACTACAATAAACACGACATTTAATAAAACAAAGTCTTATTTCGGAGGTTTACCTACAAATTTATTGATTGTAAAATGGTATCTTCATATAAATGTAATGGATTATTTAGGCAACCCCGTTCCTAATGCAAAAGTGGAAATTGAGGACAATGTGAATGGTTCATATAACGAAACTTTTACGACTGATGCTAATGGCTATCTTAGATGGCTTACGGTTACAGAGTATATTGAGCAAGATACAGATGGAGATACTATCGGCGAAAAAACATTCCATACACCCCATAATATTGTAGCATGGAACGATACTTTAGTAGGTTATGTCAAACCTAGTATGAATAAAAGTAAGATTGTAAACATCGTCCTTTCTAATGGAACGTTTTTAGATTTTGAAAACGGATGGAATTTAATCTCATTGCCCAGAATCCAATCAAATACGGATATTACAACTGTGTTACAATCAATTGAAGGCCATTATGATTCCGTCTGGCAATATAATGTGACTGATAACAACGACCCATGGAAACACTACCATGTTTCAAAGCCATCTTATATGAATGACCTGAATAAATTGAACCATACCATGGGTTTCTGGATTTATATCACCGATTCAGAAGGTACAACCCTGGTCGTCTTCGGAGATGAACTGATTGCTAACCAATCCATAACACTATACCACGGTTGGAATCTCGTCGGCTTCCCTTCAACCATGAATAGGACTAGAGACGAAGCCCTCAACAACCTCAAATTCGGCACGGATATCTACAAGATTCGAACCTACAATTCCACCACGCAAAAATGGATTGAATTAGACGATTCAATGGATTATTTAGAGGTAGGTCAGGGTTATTGGATGCATTCCAAAGTAGAAAAGGTCTGGAATGTTCCATTGTAAAAACCAAACCACAGACAAAATTTTCCAAATAACCCCTGCCAGTATCCTCGAATTTTATATGAAATCCTGTGTACAAAACCCAATCCCATATTAAATTCTGTGTACGGCCTTATATGAAATTCTGTGTATGTGCACCGAAAATCATATATGAAATCATGTGTATAGACAGCGGTATGCCGCCGCCCAAATCCAAAACTTCAATCCCTACAAACCCCTCTTGTCCCTTTTGCAAAAAAGACACGATGGTCGTAAAGATCGGCATGGGAAAATCCAAACACGATGTCTTTCAGCGTTACAAATGCAAGAGCTGCAACAAGACATTCTCAGACAGGCCGCTCAAGAACATCACATATCCTCCCAAAATCATCTTCACTGCCATATCCCTCTACAACCTTGGCAATACCAAGAAACAAATCACAAGCATACTTACAAAGAGATTCAATATTGAAGTTCCAATACCTACCATTCACTCATGGCTTAAACGCTACCAAAATGTGTGCACGTTCATCAACCTAAGGCGCAAATTCGTACTTGATCCTAAATCGCTTATCAGATCCAGGAAACTCCATCACGTTCAAGTATACAACTTCAAATATCACCAGTTAAAGCTGAACCTCGCGGCAAAGAAATTCCCACAGCTGCGATATTATATTGTGAACATCTTCGACAACTGCCCGAACGAGCTGTTCAGAGCACAGGGGCCCCGCTGCTCTTCCTTGCGCATTCCCATAAAACCCAGGCGGGCCACAAAACAGAACAACGCCCCGAAGCTGGCTGAATTCGCCCTCTTTCTAACCAGAGCCACAAAGGACCGGCACAAGGAGGTTCAGGACTTTATGCTCATCAATGATTCTGCCACTGTGATAGCTGAGCTACCAGCTTTCATACACCCGGATGAAATCTCCAGAGCCGAGAAGAAAACCTACGGCATTGAGATCTCAGACACTTTGACAGGCCACATCGACATTCTGCAGGTTCGTTTCGATAGAATACACGTTCTTGACTATAGAGAGGTTTGAATAACCCCCCACCTCAACATCTAAATGGTTGAATGTCGATACAGGTTAAGCTGGGTATCCAGCTTAGAAGGGATGATAAATGAAATCGAGTTTTGAGCAATGGATGTTGAAGGAAAAATACGCCAAG
>CBDUXN010000247.1:0-4046 GCA_965371185.1 uncultured Thermoplasmata archaeon | reverse complement strand
CGAGTAATCCGTTTTTAGGTGAAGAGGAAGGTGCAGTCAAGGTTTCCAGATCTTTTAAAGCTAATATTGCTGGGAGCTTTAAAAAGGATTGTCCGAAGGGAATAAAGTTGGTTGTCGATGAAGTAAATGGACCTTACTCTGACATTCAATCCGCCATTGATGTTGCATTGCCTGGCGATACGATTAAGGTAATGCCTGGAACGTATCCAGGATTTATTGTGGAAAAAAAAAGCTGCCTGAAAATTCAAGCTGATGCTGAAGAATCTGAGATTGTAATCTTGACTGGGTCTGTACCGGTCACAACATACCGAGGCCCTTATTCGCTTACTATCGGAGTTGTAGATTCCACTAATATAGAGATTAGCCATTTCACAGTCCAGGCCGGGAACACCGACCTTCATACTATAGCATACTTCAATAGTACTGGAGAGGTGAAACACAACGATGTCGGAGGCAATACAGGCAATTCCAATCCAGGCAACAGCATAGCCGCTTTTGGCATTACTGAGCCTGGTACTGTAAAAATTGAACACAACAATATCCATGATTATGGCAAAATCGGCATACTTGTCAATTCCTGGGATCCGGATGCAGGAGTTGCAGGAGAATCCGTCCCAGGTGGCATCCATGCTGAAATCAAATACAATACAATTATCGGGACCAATTTTGCAGATTCTCAAAGGGTACAAGACGGAATCCAGGTTACATACGGGGGAAGCGCAGATATCGAATTTAACGATATTTCTGGTAATTTCCAGACAGTCCCAACCGCCTGGACCTGTGATGGGATAATGTGCTACTACGCACATCAGGTCACGACGAAGAAAAACAAAATCTATGACAATGACTATGGAATTACGATCCAAGGATATGTGGGGAAGGCAACGCTCGTAGATGATGATATCAAAAACAACGGATGGGGATTATATACCTATAATTGGATTCCAAGCACCATCCTAATTAAAAGAGCTCAAATCAGGGAGAATTATTATGGCTGGGTCAACTTTGATACTGATGGCATAGTGTTCGAACGTTGTCATCTTGAGGAAAACATATATGGTCTTTATACGACTGGCAATCTCTTTCCAAACCCATCTGCAAGATTCAACCACTGCGAAATAATCAATAACACTGGATTAGATGTTCTTCAGGGACCGAGTATGAACACCCTTGTTTTCTTCAAAACGAACTATGATACCTACTATGACTATGGTGGAGGAACACTGATAATAGTGGATTAAGCCAATCAATATGAAAATTAAGACTGCCTAAAAGGATGCTTCTAGTAAGCAACTGAACCAGGCAGTGCCAATTTTTATAACTAGGGGGCTGTTTTAGAGGATAGACTTATGCCTGGAATGCTTGGGATAAGAAAGGGGAGTAGTGAATTTAGAAATCAAACTTAATTTTCAAAGAATCGGTCATAAAGTCGACACTTCGAAAAATTTGATTAAAGCAGAAAAAATCTTAACTCGTCTACACTCATATAATTAGCCTGATTGCTCTATCCAACATCCCAGCAATTAGTTAATAGTTGGGTTTGGGAAAGGGAGAAATTGTCAGTAATAAGCAGGATAAAATATTCTTCTCCAACAATTGCAATAGCAATTTATATAGATGAGGCGAACCCAATGCCTCGAAATTGGGAAAAGGAGGAATAGAAATGAAAAAACCACTTTTATTGGGAATTATTTTAACAGCGTGCGTCGTCATTGTTACCTTCGTATTTGCCCAGTTCTACCCGGAGGGAATGATTTCCTATTGGAAATTTGATGAGAGTTCTGGAACAACAGCCTATGATAGTGTTGATGCGAATGATGGAACTTTAGTTAACGGGCCTGTTTGGACCTCAGGTCAAGTCGGTGGAGCGTTGAGTTTTGATGGGGTGAATGATTATGTAACAGTCCCATCAAATGGTTTATCTAGTAATCCTATGACGATCTCATGGTGGATGAATACTAACGATATGAGAGCAGCTCTTTTTTTGGATAAAAATAATTGGTATGACACAGAGGGAATGGAAATTTGGCTTTATGACAATAGCGGTGGTTATGGATATTTAAATGTGAGGGGTAGTGGGACTGCTAATGTTGCATCTAGTTCAGATTTCCACGGAGAATGGGTACATGTAGCAGTAGTTTTTGATGGGACCACAGCAAAAATATATAGAAATGGAGCTTTCGATACTTCCGGAACCATAGAACAAGTAACTACTTCCGCTATAGATGTAGATTTTATTATGGGGATGCTTCCAGGTTTATCCGATTGGTATTTGAATGGCATCATCGACGAAGTCGCCATCTACAGCCGGATCTTAACACCCGAAGAAATTCAGCAGCATTATGAGAATGGTAGTTATGATGTGGAGTGTGTTCCGTCTGGCATGATCAGCTGGTGGGATGGAGATGATGTCTCGGAAACTACAGCCTTCGATATTCAAGGTGGAAACGATGGGACAAGGGTTGGCGGTGTTAGTATTATCCCTGGCAAAGTTGGTAATGCGTTTAGCTTTGATGGTGTGAATGATTATGTGAAAGTATCCAACTCGTCGAACTTGGAGCCCTTAAATATTACCGTTGATGCTTGGGTGAAATCGTCAAATCCAGGTAATACTGGAGGTTCTCCCAGATATATTCTTGCGAAGGGTGCGAGATTATGCGAGAGAGCTTCTTACGCTTTATGGGCACGCGGGTCTTCGGGAGGGATTGAATTCTATATCTCAGACGGATACTTTCCCGGTCGGTTCTCGCCTGCAGCCCCGCAAGCGGCGGTCTGGGACGGCAACTGGCACCATGTTGCAGGAACGTATGATGGAAATAAGGTTCGTCTTTATTTGGACGGTGTGGAGATAGGTGATGGAACTCCGGAAACGATCCAGATTGGCTACGGGGATGTTATGACGACTACGAATGATTTGTCAATAGGTAGATATGATGGGACCTGCAAAATTAGCTATACTGGCCTCCTCGACGAGGTCGAAATCTTCGGCCGTGCCCTTCCTGCCTCTGAAATCCAGGCCATCTACAATGCAGGAAGCGCTGGCAAGTGTAAGGAATTAGTTAACCAACCGCCTGTTGCAATCTGTCAGGATATAGAGATTTCTGTAGATGATAACTGCCAGGCAAGCATAACTCCAGAGGATGTTGATAACGGCTCTTATGACCCTGATGAGGGTGACACCATTACTCTCTTAATAGACAATATAGGTTTATTACCTCTTGGAGATACTGGGGTAACTTTAACAGTTACTGATGAGAATGAAGCATCGGCTACTTGTCAGGCTACAGTTACAGTGAAGGATACAACTCCACCAATTATTGAAAGTTTCACTGTAGAACCAAATGTCCTACGGCCACCTAATCATAAGATGGTTCTTATTACTCCCACAATAAGCGATAATTGCGATTCTAATCCTGTCTTTGTATTGACATCGATCACCACGAATGAAGGAGATGAGACAGATACCTTTCACCCAGAGTATGATTTGGTTCTCGGCGATGGACACACCACCAACGATATTCAAATAGATGTTGATGGTAATCTTTTCTTAAGAGCTGAGAGATCAGGAAAAGGAACTGGGAGAATCTATACCATAACTTATACTGCTACTGATGCTTCAGGTAATAGTGCTACTGTAACTGCCACAGTAACTGTACCGCATGACCAAAAAAAATAGCCTTAATTGATATTTCTGTTTTGAATCTGTCCAAAAGGGATTAGCAGATTTAGCTGCAGAAATTCTGAAGATTACAAAAAGTAAAACTATAGAGCATTACAAGAAATTACTAGAACTCTAGAAAGACGCTGACCCTGGTATTCCTGAGGTAGAGGATGCGAAGAAGAGGGTGACTGGGCTGAACAGCAATTGAGGCTAGTGGAAGCCAAATCCCCTAAAGCCCTGGCTTCCCGGGATTGAAAAAGATTGCTGAGCGAAATAGAGCATATTACGATATTTCCCTTTTAAGCCCACCCCTGTTGACTTTTATTCCGGATGGTTTGGTATTAGGTAGAGCTAGATCGTCCATATTTGAAGCATAAAACCCCTC
>CBDUXN010000246.1:0-4059 GCA_965371185.1 uncultured Thermoplasmata archaeon | reverse complement strand
TCAAAAACACCGTGTTTAGGTCCAAGACCATTCGTGATTCCATTGCCATTGGTTAGACCGTTTGTAATACCTGCCCTCAAGGCCCGAAGGCCGTTTGTCAGGCCGTTTGTTAGGCCATTGGTTACTCCCTTTGTTAAACTTGGTTTGGGGATTTTAAGCCCGTTTGTTAGGCCATTAGTTAAGCCAATAGTTTCAGCCTTTACCTCAGCCTTCTCAGGCTTTGTTACCACGAGGCTTTCCACCGGCGCCTCCTCAAGAAGTTCATCCAACGCCGCTTCCAATTCCTCCTCTTCCGACACGAATTCGGCACCGCAGCTCGGACATTTAATGGCATCGGGATCAACCTCCTCGCCACATGCAGGACACGCGAATATTTCATCTTCTTCCTCAAGCTTTGTGCCGCATTCTGGGCACTGCGTTGCGTCAGCAGATACCAAATATCCACACTCGGGGCATTCGTATTCCTCGACCTCCTCCCCAGCTTTGAGAGCTTCAGGAACCTCTTCCATCTCGATGAACCTCACGCCACAACTGGGACAAACTTTCGCTTCGGCCTCGATCTCAGCGTCACATTCCGGGCATTTATAAACCTCAACCACTTCCTTATCTTCAACCTCGTCCAATATCTTTTCAAGCTCGTCGGACAGGGCATCGAGCTCGGATTCCAGATCGGTTTTTAAGGGAGGAGCCTTTTTCCCCTCCGTTATAAGTTCATCCATCTCGGTTTCAAGGTCCACTATCTCTTCTTCGATCTCCGGAGCCTCTTTGGAGGATAGAGCGAACTTCCGAAGCTCCACCTTCCCCGAGTTGATACCCTCGATGAGATCATCTAGATCCTCGTAACCCCTAACTGGACCTGCCTGTTCTATTGCTACTTGAAGGGATTTCTTTGCTTCCTCGATTCTTCCGAGTTTTGTGAGAACATAGCCCTTAACACCCCAGAGATAATGGGTCTCAGACTCGATTTTCGCCGCGATATCCAATGCCGCTAATGAAAATTCGTATTTTTTTGCATCTGAGAGGGCGGCACCCAATCTAAACCAAAGATCGGCATTGCTTAAATCGATGCGTAACTTCCCGATCAATACCCTTACGAGTTTCTCCTGCTCCAACCCAGCGATGTCTCGTTCTATTCTGTTCAAAGTCTCCTTTTGTTCCTCTGGAAGATCCAACTCCTTCCATCTCTCGTGAAGCTCTTTGAACATCTTCTTCTCTGCCATCGAATCCCCATCCATGATCGACAATGTCATGGGCTCTCATTTGATATTGGTGTGCATCGGGTTAGGCCTTCGTTACATTGTTCGTATTACTACAACTGTAATAAGTAACCGTACTGGATTTTCTCCCTTATATACTTTCTATAGCAAAATTACACTTTTATAATAAAAAAATACATTTCATTTATATACAGGTAACTGTTACTATGATCCCTCACGATTGACAGATACTATCATAATGTTTTCTTCTTTCTTCGCCAAAAAATGAAAATAGCTAATGTTGCAATTATAGGCATCATAAGATCTTGAAATTCAGGGATATATTCGATTACAACCCGTCCGTCATCATCGCTTGTACCATTGAGGGGAGCACCCATGGCGACCTCATCATAGATACCGCTGAGGAAATCACCCATCACGATATCCCAACCCAGTCTCTCCCCGTTTTCTCCTATGTAAGTTACGTCTGGTGAGGATGAACTCATACTTGATAGAGGGCCGTAATAAACATAGACCTTACCGTGGGTTTGGCCGCCCACCAATGTATACGGAGCGCCTATGATAGCATCATCGTAGCTGTCACCATTTGCATCGCCTGAAGCAACTGAAAATCCGAATTGCCAAGTGCTTGCCACTTGAAGGCCTTTGTCGAAGGTGCTGTCAACGCCGTCTGTTTCCTCCTCGGTATCTATGTTGTTTCCTTGGAAAATGTACGCTGCACCCTTTGCCGAATTGTTCAGCGGTGCCCCCACTATCGCATCCGCGCCTCCAGAACCGTCGAAATTCCCGCTTCCAACTGCAGAGCCGAAATTTTCCCCTGTATACTGTCCTGCCAAATCTGTTGGTCCGAAGGTGTAGTTAAGTGTGACGTTGTGGAGCAATGGCGTTTCACTGCCGTCCCCAGTCAGGGTAAAGTTGTATTGGAGGTTCTTGCCTGCAGTGCTGAGAGTTACCAACTCACCGTTGGAGACGCTATCTGCGCTCGCCCATGAAACGCTGCTGCTGGCGCGCACTTTTAGAGTTATATCTGTACCGCTGGGTTTGGTCTCGTTCCATGTGGCTGAAACAGTGACTATGTTATGAGTGGCTGAGGTCAAAGTACCTGATTCAAAATTGCCTGAGGTATGGTAATCCGTGCGGTTGACATAGACCTCGTCCACATAGAATATGGATTTTGGTGGGTTACCCAAGTCGCCCGCGGTATTAAAATTGAGCTTATCGAGGGCAGTTGCTGAGCTGCTATCGTAACTTGCGTCGTTCACTTGGAGAACATCATCTATGTAAATGTCATATGTCTGGGTTTCGCCATAAAACTCCACTTTTATGTGATACCATATATCTACCGAATAAGTTTGTATGTTTGTACCTGAGCCATATGTGATATTACCATTGGTGTCGAACATTACTCGGAATATTCGATATGAAGAGTTGTACGCTGCGCATTCAAAGGGATCATCCGTCTGGGCTGCCCGCATATACCAATCCACAGTGCCTGACTCAGTCGATGTAATTGAGGAGTTCTCCATATAACCGTAATTCTGATTTGTGTTATCATCGAACTTTACACTGTTGCCGCTCGATCCAACATATACGGTATTATCCACATCAACATTGATTTTACCACCTTGAGCCCCGTCGTTTGTAGTCCAATCATCTGGTGGATTCCCTGGTATGTCGTCGTCAAAGTCGTCGGATAGTATTGTTGTGCTGCTGGAGCTTAAATTCAACTTCACATCGCCGTTAGATGTTACGTTAGTATCGGTCTTGGTGGGCGTAGGATCATTAAAATCGCTCTGAGAATCATCTGTGATGGTGTCGTTGAGGCCAGAGCCTGTGCCCCAATACACATATGCCCTTCCAATATCGGTTCCGCCTTCATCGTTGGTGGGTGCCCCTATGATGGCATCATAATAATTGTCGTTGTCAAAATTTCCAGTTGCTACCGCATAGCCGAATTGCTCGCCGTTATCGTAAGGACCTGTCAGCACAGCAATGTAAGTACCGCTCTCGTTGTAGACATACACTCTTCCAGTGCTGGAACTGAAGCTTGGTGCACCTATCAGTGCATCGTCTTTACCATCGTTGTCGAAATCGCCTGTTGCTACCGAGCGCCCAAATTCACTGCTTCCTGTACCGCTGGGAGGAATTAGAGACATATCAAGGGAGGAGTCCATGCTGCCACTGCCGTTAAACACATAAGCACGGCCGATATTTGTGCCGCCTTCGTCATTAGATGGTGCACCGATAATGGCATCATCATAATTGTCACCGTTTAAATCCCCTACCGCTACATCAAAACCGAACTTCTCACCGGTGTACTGTGAGGAGAGCGTTAAATCAGGCGATTGATGATCTGAAATGCCGCTCGCGCTCCCGTAAAAGATGTAGGCTCTTCCATCACCGGAGTTGTATTCAGGTGCCCCGACTAACAGGTCATCGTACGAATCACCGTTGAAGTTCCCAACAGCCACTGATGTGCCAAATTGCTCGTTGTCATCGTTGTTATTCTCCAATATGATCGAAGGGTCGATTTTAACGGGATACGTCGCACTTTCAAGCCAATCTGACGGGCACCTGAGACTGAGCATGTCTGGGCTATCGGAGGTATAAACATACTCGCAGCTTACGGTGTTTCCGTCTGCATCTATCGCAATTGGTGCCTCTATACTATAAACCAATACAGTGCCTGAATAAAAATCTATAGCGTTTGAGGTTATCAGGTCAACTCCGCTTTCAATACCATCGGTCATGATCAATAAGCCGTCTGAATATTCAATTGGCATCTCCACTACTAAGTATTCCCAATTATCCAATTCTTCAGATGTAAATATCTTCTCCTCTA
>CBDUXN010000245.1:0-4109 GCA_965371185.1 uncultured Thermoplasmata archaeon | reverse complement strand
GCCATCGCTCCACCTCGAGATAGCCTACGGCATTACCGTCCTCGAATAAGGTCAAGCCCACATTGCTCCACTTCGAGCCTGTAACTCTTAAGGTGATGTTCACATACATGGAGGCTTCAACATTGATTATTGTTGGTGATACATTGTCCACGGTCACAGTCGTGTTGACAGTTGTTGCTCCATCGTCATCGTCTGCAACCGTGAGGGTGATTGTGAAATCGCCATTGTCGCCGTAGGTCTGACTGACTGTATCAATTACATCCCTTGGATTGACTTCTGGGCTTGGGAAAGGATCTGAGCTCGGCGGGTTATTAAGGTAAGCGTTGATCGTGTTGCCGAATCCTACATAACCCCAGTTCCATGTGAATGTTAGATCATCACTGCCCGGATCTGTTGCATGACCTGAAAATGTTACCATTTCGCCTTCAGAGATAGTCAGGGCAGGTAACGGATCGACCTGCGGTGCCACGTTGTCCACTGTAACTGTTGTCGCATATGTGGCCACACCGTCATCATCATCCGTAACTGTGAGGGTTACGGCATACACATAATTATCGCCATATGTGTGAGTAACGGTATCGGTCGCAGAGAACGGAAATGTTCCCCAAGGACTTGGATATGGATCTGGACCGATACCATCATTGTAATGCACATTTGTAATGATTGGTCCGAATTCGAACTCCCATTCGAACTGTAGATCGTCACTGCCTGGATCGTTAGCAGTTGCAGTCACTGCTATCGGAGAACCCTCATCGATAGTAAACGGACCAAATGGATCTATTGTTGGTGCTAAATTGTATACCGTAATAATAGTGGTAACGGTTGTTATTCCCCCGTCATCATCCTCGACTGTTAATGTAATAGTATAGACACCATTATCACCATAAGTATGTGTTATCATTTCTGTAATATCTCTCGGATTTATCTCAGGACTTGGATAAGGATCAGGCCCGATTGGAGGATCGTTGTAATAAATCGTAACAGTGTCTGATGAGCCATCACTCCAGTTCCAGGTGAAGGTTAAATCATCACTGCCGGGGTCTGTAGAATGTCCTGTAAATATTATCGTCTCGTCTTCATCACCCGTGTAAGGTCCATCTGCGTCTGCGGTTGGTGCCACATTATTTACTGTGATGGTTGTAGTGACGGTCATGCTTCCCCCGTCATCATCCGTAACGGTAAGTGTAACTATGAATACACCATTATCTCCGTAGACCTGACTAACCGTATCCATTACATCCCTTGGATTGACTTCTGGGCTTGGGAAAGGATCTGAGCTCGGCGGATTATTAAGATAGGTATTGACCGTATCGTTAAAACCTGAGTAGCCCCAGTTCCAGATGTATGTAAGATCATCACTACCTGGGTCTGTTGCATGACCTGAGAATGTAACAGTTCCACCTTCATCAATGGTTGCATTTGGTAATGCATCCACTTTCGGCGCGACATTGTTCACAGTTAGGGTTGTGTTATATGTGGTCGTACCACCATCATCGTCTGTAACCGTCAGCAACACAAAATAAATACCGTCATCACCATAAGTATGGTCTACGACATCGGTCGAGTTGAATGGATAATTACCCCATGGACTTGGGTCTGGGTCGGAGCTTGAACCATTATTGTAGTGCACATTTGTTATCGTTGATCCAAGCTCAAATACCCATGTGAATGTCAGATCATCGCTACCAGGGTCCGTGGCAGTTGCCTGGAATGTTGCCAATGTTCCCTCGTCAACATCTGATGGGATGATAATCTCGACCAAAGACGGGGCAATATTATCAATATCGACTGTGGTTGTATAAGTGGTCGTTCCACCGTCATCGTCCGACACTGTTAAAATTAAAGTGTAGTTGTAATCATCTCCATAAGTAAGCGTTACAGTGTCTGAAGTGTTAAATGGATAAACGCCCCACGGGCTTTTGACCTCATTGGTCACAGGATCATAAATGGGTTCAGGATCTGCACCGTCGTTGTAATATGGATTGTTGATTGTAGGCCCGAGTTCGAACTCCCAGGTGAACTTTAGGTCGTCACTCCCCGGATCATACGCCTCTGCTTCAAATGCTAATGATGACCCCTCATACCCTGATGGCGTGATAACTAATGTAATGGTTGGTGCTACATTATTAACAATGATAGTCGTATTAATAACAGAAGTTCCAGCGTCATCATCCTTAACCTCTAATGTGATTGTGTAAACGCCATTATCACCGTAAGTATGCTGTACAGAATCTGTTACTTCAAATGGGCATGTGCCCCATGGACTTTTTATATGGTTAACACTTGGATCATAAATGGGCTCGGGATTGACACCGTCGTTGTAATAATCGGTCGTTATTGAGGATGTCCCATCACCCCAGTTCCAGGTGAAAGTTAAGTCGTCACTTCCAGGGTCAGTGGCTGTGGAGGTGAATGTAATTATCGAGCCTTCATTACCCGAGGGAGAGGATACCGAGGAAATAGTTGGTGCAACGTTGTTAACCGTAACAATACAAGTGTCAGTATCGATTGCGCCAGTGTTATCAGTAACTCTTAAGGTCGCTGTGTATATTCCATTATCTCCATAAATATGTGTAGTCTTTCCATCAAAGGCCCCATCGGGAGCATTGGTTGGAGTCTCCTGGTAATCATAGATACCGTCGCTTTCGAAATCCCATTCGTAAATTTCTATTGTTCCATCGGGGTCGTAAGAGGCCGAGCCATCAAGCTCCGCAACTTCCCCTTCATTCACACTATGGTCGGAGCCTGCATCGGCGACAGGTGGTTGGTTTTGGGTGGGTGTTCCGATGGCATACAGTTTATGATCCGCAGAGCCCACATAAATCGTGCCATCTAGTCCAATTGCAGGTGAGGAGCGTATATCGCCCCCAGTAGTGTGGTTCCATTTCACTGTGCCATCAGGATTGAATGCATAAATATTACTATCATCAAATCCAACATATATCGTACCATCGGAGCCGATTGCAGCCGCGGAATACCAAAGACCCCATTTCGAAGTCCAATATCTCCATTTCTCTGTTCCATCTGGGTTGACCGCGTTAAACTTATTAATGTCATTACCAAAATATATCGTACCATCGGAGCCGAAGGAGGGACAAGAAGCGACCCTTTCGCCGGCAGGATAATTCCATTTCTCTGTGCCATTGGGATTAATAGCATATAATTTTTCATCATCAGAACCGACGTAGATTGTGCCATCCGAACCGATGGCGGGAGATGACTCTGCGATTTTGTCGCCGGTAAGGAAATTCCATTTCTCCGTGCCATCAGGATTGATCGCATACAATTTAAAGAGAGAATTCCACCAGTCTATTGACTGGTGGTGAGAAACCAACAAGTTAGACTGTAATCTATATCTTTTTTCATGCCTTTTCGGGAGATTGGTAGTGTCGCCACCCCAATTTGACCTAATGGGGTGGCTAAAGGACACTACCAGGAGGCATTCATATGAAAATTGGTCGAGGTAGTGTAAGCTATAGCTCTAGTATTGGGAGAAATGCAATACATATGGGTTTCAAAGTGAAATATTGTCACGAGATATTTAATGATATACAAGTAGAAAAACGTTGCGCTGAGATATTTCGGGAAGTGGGTGAGAAATACAGATTGATAATAGACGAAATAGGCTTTGATAGAGATCACGTTCATATTGATGTGGATGGTGGGCCTAACTATGCACCAAAGGATATCGCAAAGTTGCTAAAAGGTACATCTGGTAGAAAGCTATTGAAGGAATTTCCATACTTGAAAAAGAAATACTTTTGGGGCAGTGGAATATGGAATCCGTCTTTTTATTTTAATGGCGTCGGAAGCAGAACAAAGGAAGAGATAGATAGATATATCAGAAACCAAGGAAACAAAACACCCAAACTATCAGAAGGACAACAAATCTTAGACTACTTTGCCAGCTAACCCGCACCATGCGTGCCCGCCGAGGCTAACGAAGTTAGCCAAGCATGCCACCAGTCTATAGCGAACATCACCGATTGCAATGGTGTGAGCGGTGACTGGTGGTGCGGGCACGCCTATTGACAAACTTTTGGAGGTTGTAAAAATGGAATTGATACACAATAAGCATAGTGTCGGCGGAAGTAACTACCATCTGCAAT
>CBDUXN010000244.1:0-4181 GCA_965371185.1 uncultured Thermoplasmata archaeon | reverse complement strand
CGCGTGATGATCCTGCCCTTATCTCTGCCGTCCAAGACCCTGACTTTCACCTGGGTCGCCTCACCGGTCATACCTGTCCTGCCTATTACCTCGACGATCTCAGCTGGTATACCTTCAACCATCTACACTACCTCTTATTTATTCAGCCCTTTGATTTTTGATATCAGGTCCTCCAGTAACGGCTTGCCTTTACCTGGGTCGATGATTGCAACAGATGCGGTTGGGACTTTAAGCCCAGATGCCACACCCAACTCCTGTTTGCTCGGCACATAGGCGAAAGGGATGTTCTTTTCATTGCATAGGATGGGCATATGTGCCAGAATCTCTGGTGGCTGAACATCCTCGGCCATGACCACTATAGTCACCGCCCCCCTCTCAACGAGTTTCGTAACTTCGTTTACGCCTTTTCGCACCTTGCCAGAATCTCGTGCCAGTTCAACTGCCTCATAGGTCTTATCAACCATGTCCTTGGGCATCTCGAACCGAACATAGATACTTTTTACCATAACATTACCTCCTTCTGTTTTCTGCCACGAGGCAGAACACTTCATCAATCATAGGCTCTAAAAGAGCAGATGAGGTAGAGAATTGGGATATAAAAGTTTTGGGGTTAACCCCTTAAAAGTGCTATTTAACAGAATAACACGGTAAGGTTTATAAATAAGAAAGCCATATATACTTTTGTGATATCCATGAGCGCAAATGTTCAAGTAAAAGCCGCTAAGCAGGCTGCAAAGGATCAAATGAGAGAGGCAAAGGCCGTTAAGAAGTCGGCAAAAGCCACGGCGAAGGCCGCTGAGATCAGGGCCAAAGTCGCAAAGAAAAGGGGCGATGCGGCAAAACTGGAGGCAAGGCTCAAGAAGATACAGAGTGATATATACGAGCTAGAGAACAAGGCCGATCAGCTCGACGGGCGGGGGACATCTCAGCAACGTCAACCCCGACAACCCCGTCAAGGTTATGGCGACCAATACCGATATTAGGCCCAGGCCAATAGTGAATTTCCTCCGCTTTTCATCTAATTTTACCCCCCCTTCCACTTAACAGTGATCTAATCTCCCGTTTAACTTTTAAATAGTATGTAAGGGATTAGGATGGATGATGAAGGGAAAATTTGTCCTCTTTAGTACGGTTCTCCTGGTTTCTTTATTCGCTGGCTGTGATAACCCTCCAGAATCCCCAATATCCACTATACCAAAAATTCTGATAGATCATATCGAGGAAACGGAGGAAATAAAGGTTTTTGTTCACGGCATTGATGATCACCTCTTTTCCAATATATCAATCCAAATAGATGAAGTGAGAATAACAGAAAATTTCACTTATGAACTCCACGCATCCACTCTCCAAGAAAATTTCGAGCTGATGGTGTCTGTTTGGGATAAACAAAAGCATTATGAATACAGCAGTAACATAACCGTTTTTGAGGACGACGATGAAATAAAAATGGAGGTCCTGGGTACAGATAATAATGAGCCAACTGAGAAATCGTTCCCCTACACCATAATTATGGAGAGAAAAGAATGAAACGAAAGGTCAAAACTCCGTTGTCCTATATTTTATGGATAATATTTTTTATAATTGTTGCGCTCTTCTTTTCCTTCTTCACCGGAATAATAGAGATCGGAGATGTGTTCTGGTATATAAGGGCTGCAGTTGTCAGCTGGGCGGTGTTGATACTTCTTGCCCTCATCGGTGCGATATTCGTGGGTATGTTCCTGAGCCACAGGATCCTTTCCATAGGAGGTTTCACGCCTTTTGAGGAGGAGATGCTCCGCATGAGGGGGGATATCAACGCAATCAACGAAAAGTTGGATAAACTGATAGACAAAGATGAAGGGCAGAATGAAGAAGAGAAGCCGGGTTAGGTCAATCTTTCAGGGCACATCTCCCGCCGGGAGCAATGCCGGCATTTGCTGGAGCGATTGTGATTTCTGTGGACCTCATCTCTATCCATGATATTTCTCATATCGTCTAGTTTCGATATCAACGTATTTTTCAGTTCGTCAGTGTACTCTATTTTGTGCTCGATATCGTTGTATCTGATGATACCGTAGTCAGGTGGGTGTTCATATTTTTCTTCTATCAGCAAACAATAGGCGGCAAGTTGAAGTATATGGGAAAAGAGAGGGCCCCTGGGCACCCTTCCGGTCTTCACTTCAACAGGCACGAGGTTATCGTCTTTCTTGAGAACATAATCCGGTCTCCCTCTTAGACCATACTTTTCAGAAAACAGCATCTTCGAGCCCTCGTCAGGTGCGTCAACGTATTCGATGGCCCCATCCTCTATCCTATGCTCCTTTCTCAACCTCATCGCTATTCTCGATGATCTTAAAACCATATAGAGGAAGAACGATGCCCCCAGGAGCCAGATCAAGGCAACGATCTCGAAAATATGTGCAATAAGAGTCCCGTAAAGCTCCTCAAAACTTTTTGAGTAATTCATTATGATTGCATTGAAGGCTAAGATAATGGCAACCATTGCAAACCATATTACACCTCGTTCGTACTCCAATATTCCCTCCTTGATGTTATATTCTAAATCTCCCTTAATAGCCACTCCTTTTACCCCCCCTCTTTTTTCCACTATATCATATTGCTTATCGATGAGCATCCTTAACCTCATGTTCGCTCTAAGAATGTTGTAGAGGAAAATAAAAGCCCCATACAGCCATAATATTGCTACAATAAGCAGTATTCTTCCGATATCTGTAGTGGGGTTATGGTATAAGGCAAGGCTGTTTGATGCCAGGATCGTGGCCACAATAGCGAATAAAATCACTGACAACTCCGAATCTGTGAAGGAAAGTTTACCACCCCCTATCTTATAGGTCTTTCTAGCCTCTTTCGTATCAAAATCTTTTTTTAGGGAGGTATAATAGAAGAATGAGCTTGCAATCAACCATAGTAAAGAAAGGATTAGGAATATCTTTGCCAGATTTTGAGAATGAATTTGCCCTAGACTGAAAAGAATGATAAACCCGTGCAAAGCGAGGATACCACTGCCAAATATAAAAAGGAATGTATTCGATCGTGCCTGTGTAGAACGCTTTTTCCAGTCTTCATCCTCTGAAATGCCCACAGCAGTCGGTAGGCTCATTTTGCTATCTCCGCTGGCAGGTTTTGTTCTCGACCACTTAATCCCCCACTCCCTTTTTAAACCAGTATAGAAAAAAAGCGCGGCCACTATTACCCATAATACCGCTATAACAGAGAGAAGAATCATAATTGCATCGCCCTGCTGGGAGGGGGCATAGAGAGGGTATATTATGGCAACGCCGTTAACTCCAATGACTATGGCTATTAAGGAAAACCATAGTATTCCCCGCTCGGACTCCTTACTGAGCCTTTCCTTTGATTTAATATTCTTTACATCCTTACCGATCAGGGCGTGGTCCTGGCTGCCCTTCTTCAGTTCTTGCCCATTCTCTTTTGCATTTAGCTCGCTGAGCCACCAGCTCAATGGGCAGTAGCCGTACTTCTCCACATCGCTTGCAGATACGGTTTTATCAAGACCAGTATTAGTCATGACAAGATTTGTCAAAGGCTTCTTCTTTTAAATAATTTTGCCTTTCTTTTCCCCCATCTAAATGCAGTGAAGAAAATCACAGCGAAAATTGGAACGATGATAGCCTCAAATTCCGGGATGATGTTCGCTGCACCAGGTGTGGGATATGTGACGTACCAATCCTGCATTTTATTTGGATCCCTCCCCCATCCGAAGTTGGTGGGGATGTTTGTAAATGTGGTTTCATCCTTCTTTTGACCTTTTGCATTGTAAAGGCCAACTGTGTCGCTTGAGGGAATGCTTCCGATGTAGAAAACCAGATACTCTCCGGGTTGAATTGTGGTGCCTGCAGGAATGTTGTACGTGCCGCCGTTCCAAGTGATACTCCATCCTGTTAGATCTATGGGCTTTTTTGTTGGATTGTACAATTCGACCCAGCCATTTGTATCGGGATAGACCTCGTTTATTAAGACATTTCCTAACCCTGCTCTCGTTCCCCTCCCTCCTCTTGTCTCTGTGATGCCGTTATCTGAGAGGTCCCAGCAGTCCCGCCAGTCCGTTGTGAAGAACCAGACCTTGAAGGTTTGGTTATCTGGGATGCCGAGTTCATCGAAGCCGATCTGCGCCTCAAGTGCATTCGAATCGATGGCCGCGCTAACATTGGCCATGAATT
>CBDUXN010000243.1:0-4196 GCA_965371185.1 uncultured Thermoplasmata archaeon | reverse complement strand
ATCCACGCCGAGGTTCCTACCATCCTCCCAAACGATGTTATCACCGCAAATCTCGGGATACCATTGAGTACTACCATCGGTAGTTATCCGATATTCCATGCCAATAGCGGTGTCGTTCATGTAAATGTCAAATTGAGCCCATCTGGTATCCTGCCATACAACAATATCCCCATAGATTGCAGGTCTGTTTTGATTGAAGGGGTCCCAGGTAATTCGAGTTTCAACATCGTTACCTATATCGTACATGTAGATGTCCATGCCCTCCATAGCGACATTTCGAGAATCCTCCCATACCACGAAATCACCGTAAATCGATGGATACATCTGATTTAAATTACCAGCTGTGATCTGAGTTTCCATGCCGGAGCCTATGTCGTACATAAATATGTCCCAGTCCACCCCGCTCCTTAAGTCCTGCCAGACTATGTAATTACCGTATATTGCCGGATTTACCTGATCAAAGGGTGCGGTGCTAACTGGGGTTTTCATGCCTGAAGCAATATTATACATGTATATGTCCCAGCCGTTGGTCTCTAAGTCCCTATCATCCTGCCAAACGATATAATTTCCATATACTGCTGGGTTTGATTGGTTTGCAGGATTTGTGGTTATCCGCTTTTCAATTCCAGGTGGTATCGCCTCCGCATTCTCCACCATGCTCAACATTCCCACAAAAACAGCGCACACCAATATCCATACGAGAAATATGGGTAACGCCCTGATTCTCATTCTATCTTTTTCCATATTTACCTACCTCTTCAATCGGTATTATGAGAACCAAATCGGGATATGTGCATATATATGTATCGAGGATGTGTTCGGGTGAACAGAAACCAGGGCGGGAGGAGGGTGTATTGTGGAGGGCTGAAATGACATCCTTATGAACATCAAACCATAAAACCTTATTAACGCCAAAGGGTATTACCTGATACTATGGAAAGGGGGAGTGGAGAATGGCCTTACCATTGGACATACTCAGAAAACGGCTGACCAACGAGTTGGAACTATGCAAGAGCGAGCTTCCACACGAGATAGAAGTTGAAGATCCAGAGTTCAAGGAATTTCCTACAACGATTTACGTGACCTTCAAGAACATTCCAGGTCCTGTATGGAGCGGTACCAAGGTTACACACCTCTACAATCATAAGATGAGGATAGACATCACAACGGATTACCCGTATCAAAAACCCATCGTGCGGTGGCAAACCGATATTTTCCATCCCAATATTGTACCTCCCATCAGAGGCGGGTGGGTATGCATAAAACTCTTAGACAACTGGAGTTTCACATCTAACCTTCTTACCTTCCTGAACGGCATCGAATCCCTACTGGTCAATCCAAATCCAAGGAGCCCTTACAGGGATGAAACGACCCTGGAGGCGGCGCGGTATTTCCTGAAGAACCCGTACAAACCGCCTATGATCATGAAGGCCAAGACCGCTACGGATATAAAATAATATTAATGCTCAACCTTATATACGCTGCAAGGAGGAAAAGAAATGGCGATTAGAACGACCATAAAAGACACTGATACCGGCAATACCGTGGATATGGACCTGGAGTCCGATAACACCATCGAGGAGCTAATCGAGAGCGCTGCAAGCTACTGGACCAAGGACCCTGGTGCGTACGTGCTGAAATGGGGCAGAAAACTGCTGCGCGGAGGTCTATTGGTCAGCGATGCAGGTATAAGAGACGGCGATACACTGGAACTCATCCCGGATCCAGAGGGTGGAAGCCCATGGCGAAACCTCCTAAGATCATAGGGGAACACAGGAAGGAAATTCGAGTTTTGCCTCCTCCTCCGCAGAATCGGATAGTTCATCCTGAGGATCCTTCAGAGGGATCGTTTGAGATATATTTCACAAAAATTTCCATGGATCAGATAATCGAGCACTGCAAGGCCTATGCCGATCGGAGGCTCGAGGTCATGGGTTTTTTGATAGGCGACGTTTATAAATGGAAAAATCGGAGATTTACGCTGGTTAAAGAAGTTGTTTCCACGGATCTGGATGCAACGAACATATCAGTTAAATTCCACAAAGAGGGTTTTGAAGGGCTGTTCGAGAAGTTGGATGACCTGAATTATGACTACGTCATAGTTGGATGGTATCATTCCCATCCAGGACTTGGATGCTTCATGTCCTCCAAAGATATGGAGACTCAAAAACGCATGTTCAACCAGCCGTTTCACACCGCCCTGGTGGTGGACCCTGTAAGGAAGGAGATCAAGGCCTACAAACTGGTGGACGAGGGGTACAGGAATAGGAAATTCGCTATTTACTCACCTGATAGAGAGCAGGCGGAGATGATTAAGGATATCGTGAAGTTATTTTGAATCGCCCCATGTCTACGAAAAATATTTTAGTAATCAGTTACATGTATCTATTGAGCAGTGGAGTGATGATTTAGCGAGGGCGATAATATGAAGATAAAAGCAACGTTAGTTGTGATCTTGATTGTGGCTTTTATAACCTCCAGTTGCGCTCCTGTTGTGGCACAAACCGCAGAATCAACAGATGATACTTCGCCTCCGGCAAATTCGGTTTTAGGGTGGAATGTTTTACAAGAGGAAAATGCCACAGAACCACAATCTGTTACCATTTTTTTGCGGGGCTCTGGTGATGGGCAGTTGACACCCGAGCCCCCACAAAATGCAACCGAGAATTCTGCAAGACCTCCATATTATGGGGGAGGCAGAACGACCACCGCTTGGCTTATTGGGAGATGGTACACTACTCAGCTCAAAGGCCGTTTGAGTATTGACGGTGATGTATCTGTCAAGGTATGGGCAAGAGGTACCGGTCAGAGCGTGTTCTTCTATGTGAACTTGTATAAAAATGATGATCAATTCGCCCAGATTCCAACACAGGAGAAGAGTATTAGTGGGGAGGCAGCATTCACAGGTTCTGACTCTGCAAGTGCAGAGTTTGGTGAGGGCGATGTTCTGGGTGTTTATGTGTACGGTGGGTGCACCTTCTCCCCCAATAACAACTGGGAGATGGTTTGGGGAAACGAACACTTTGATACGGGTTTTAAGGTTAAAATCTCCCCTATATCATTGGGGATAGAGCCCCCAATATTGAACAATGACTTCGTAACATTTATAGCAACAGTTAATGAAGTATTTGGTACCCCGCTTTCCTCTTTAACAACGACATTTCGTGTAATGAATGATGTTGATGTGGTTTCGATCTCTGGACCGAGGTTCAGCGAATTAGGTAACAGTTCCATAATTCAGTGGGATTGGAACTATAAAACTGACAAGGGGAAATCCGGTGAATACATAATTACAATCATTTTATCCTACGACGGTGAAAACGAGTTCAGAGCCTTGGGCACATACAATCTAAAATTCCCGAAACCTGAGGAAGACAAGGGGTTATTTGGGGAATTTCCATGGCTTTTACCCCTCATCATCGTGATAATCATCGCGGTGGTTGCGGTGGCTGTCTTCAGAGTGGTAAAGGGCCGTAGGGAACTTGCATCCGGTGTATAATCCCCTTTTTCCCAAAATTCCGTTGTCACATTAATCTAGCCTATTTATTAGAAATCATAAGAAAACTTTATATTTGAAAGGCGGTATATAGATAAATATCGGTGATGTTATGAAGAAGAAATTCGGATTACTGCTCATATTTATAGTCTCCTTTGCAGTTTTTTCTGGGTGCCTTGGGGGCGGGGATGAAGGGGGGGATTCAGTGAAAACGGAATGGGTATCGAGGACTGGGGGAAGTTGGGGCCCTACTTCAGGTTACACTGGAGAGAACGATGAGACAATTGTTAATGTGGATTTCAATCATACCCATATCTCTGGGGCGACCTTTAAATTGACTTGGACTGATACAAATAACAACGGTGACCCAGAATCAGCCCAGGATGATAAATTCACCATAGAGGTGACACCTCCAAACGGAAGCGGTGAACCTACAAAAAAATCTGGTTCTGGCAGCTCGTTGACTGTGGAAGTTAGCGCAGGCCAGAATATCGAGGAGCCTGTTGAAAACGGTAAAGGATGGAAGGTTACAATCACGATCGAGCCTGGCGAAGGGAGCACAGCTCCAGGATTAGGTCAATTTGTTTGGTTCGCAGACACAGGGAACGACTGGACCCTCAAGGTGGAGTATAAGTTCCTTGAAGAGCAAGAGATAATCTAGTGGAACCTCTTGCTTTAACAACTTGAGAAAATGCTATAT
>CBDUXN010000242.1:0-4232 GCA_965371185.1 uncultured Thermoplasmata archaeon | reverse complement strand
ATAATGAATCAGGTGAGCCAGGTCCCATACCTTTGAGAACTACCTGGAACGACACCGGGGCTGCATCTGGTGGAGCTTCTCAAGAATACTATTACACCATAAGAACCGTTACTAATTCGGGTGAAACCAGCTTCACATCCAGAACTATTGGGAAATGGACAAAAACATTTTCACAAGGAGTATCAACCTTCTCTATCCCGTTGGAGCCATTAGAGACAAGGACGACAGATTATTATCTGACTGACATGAACGCCACATATATCAAATGGATGAACACGACAACGCATACATGGATGAGGCACGATAGAGGAAGCTCGGAGAACATAACCCTCATAGAGGTTGGGGAGGGCTATGAGATTGGCTTTTTGGGTAAATCCATCCAGACAAAATACACCTTCACCGGCATGCCGGGTGCCATGGTAATGTACGATGACAACTCTGTTTTCTTGGGTTTCGATCCCGATTCCGAGGCGAGAAACCTCACAGTTTCCATAGAACCCGATGGAAATGTGACTCTAACCTGGGAGGAACCCGCAAGTATGGGGCCTGGAGATTGGTACGAAGTGTACTATTCAAATACGAGAGATGGCTTTTTTGGAACTCTTGGTATTCACTATGACCTTGCCTGCCCTGCGGTCAATCATGGGACCAATACAACAAACATCACAGGTCTTGGGGCCAATGCTCCTGGTGCAAGGTTGTATTTCATGGTGGTTCCTTTCAATTCCCTCGGAGTGAAGGGCGCGAGCACATACAGCATCGGAATATGGACAGAGGAATATCTGGCTGAGTACGATACTTTTGGGATACCGTTGAAAATGAGCATCGACAATACAGTGGATTGGTACTGCGACAATATTCCTGATGCAGTGGGGATAAACTATTATAATATCAGTGCCCAGCGATGGAGTTGGCATTCCACGAGGATGCCTAAGGGAGCTTTTGATCCTTTGTTGGTCATGACAGAGGGTTATCAAATATCTACTTCGAATGCCACGAAATATACGTTTATAGGAAGGTAGGCCGGGCATCTGAGAACAAAATTTTTATGTCTTAGTCAGTAATTGCCAGGAGAAGAGCGGCTCCTAAGCATCTTCCTATTTCTTCCCTTTTTGGGATTACAAAGGAAAAAGTATATCTGATAACAAAGCAATATCAGCAATAGTAAGGGTTCAAGACCTAGAAGGGTTGACATGAAAAACAGATCGACCTCGATTGTGATCCTGTGCTTGCTTGTCACCGCAGGATTCATAGGATATATCAATTTCGAATCTGATGTCGTGAGTGCCGGTTCTACCTGGTATGTAGGCTCTGGCCCTGGAAATGACTCAGGCGCGATAAATGGCGGTATAGCTCTTGCCAATGATGGGGATACCGTGTTTGTTTACAGCGGCGTCTATTTTGAGCAAATCTCGATAGATAAACCAATAAACCTGATCGGGGAAGACCCGAATACCACAATCATCGATGGTATGGATGGAAAGGTGGTGCAGGTACTCTATACCGAATGGGTGAATGTAACCGGATTTACCATTACAAATGGCGAGAATGGCATTTACATTACATCTTCTTCATTCATAAACATTCAAGGGAATGAAATTTATAATAACCTGGAGGGCATCATAACATTGGGTTCTTCGAACAATACTTATGCAAACAACATAGTTCACGATAACCCCAGGGATAGCACTCACTGGGGTGTCGGTTTCTTTTTCTCGGGAACCCCGTACTCTAATAACAAGATTATAGGGAACGTTGTATACAATAATGGTGCCGATGGGATACATCTTGAAGACCAAACTTCGATTGACGAGGATACGTTTTGGAATAACAGCATCATCAACAATACAGTCTACAATAATGCAAAAGATGGCATATCCATAGATATGGGTAGAAATAATTTCATTGTTGACAATACTGTTCATCACAATGGATTGGGCGCCGTCAATCCCCACAGCGGCATCCGGATTTCGGCGTCTAAAAACAATGTTGTCATGGGAAACACGGTGCACAATAACGTGAACGGCATTGAACTATCAGGTTCCATTCCCAATAACCCTCTTACCCAGAATACTTTCACCCGAAATACGATTTACAGCAATGATATCGGTATAAGAGTCAGGGATTCACAGGATAACACATTCATCGAAAATACTATTTTCAACAATAACTATAGCGTCTATCTGGTATCTGTTCTGGACCCCGATGTGTGTTACGGTAATGATTTTATAGACAGCACTCTGGCAAATGCCACAATTGCAAACGTGTACATAGATAACTCACTCAGCAACAATTTCATCAACTGCACTCTGGCAAATGCCATCATCAATGTCTATATGAGGGAACAGTCCTGGGACAATAATTTCATTAACTGCAGTCTTTCAAACGCCACTCGGGATGATTTTAATCTGAGCGAAGATTCCCACGCGGTGTTGCTTAATACGACCTTCAATAAAACAAGAGTATATTACGGGGATACACTCTCTAGTTTGACTGTTAAATGGTACATGCACGTGCACGTGATTTACTACAACGGAAGCCCTGTGAGCGGTGCCGAAATTTGGATCAACGAAACCTTCGGAGCCAACCTGCTTCATACGAATGCAGATTCCCTAGGTTGGATTAGGTGGTTTGTTGTAACTGAGTATATAGAATGGGACATGGATGGGGACCATATAGGCGACAGAATCTTTTTCCCGCCCCTCAATGTCACGGCCACTGATGGAAATCTTTGGGGATATGCGGAGCCTATCATGGATAAAAGCAAGGTTGTGCTCATCATACTCGGTGCACCAACTGAACTTCTACCACCAACGAACCTCACTACAAAAACCGTTAATAACGGAAACAATGTGGAGTTGGAATGGGACCCGCCTTCTTCACCTGCCCTGGACCATTATCTGATTTACAGGGCGGATTCTGCAACCGAGTTCGATTTTACAACTCCCTATAATATTAGCACGACCTGGCTAAACCCATTGAACACCACCTGGGTCGATCCCGACTCCGGCGTTACAGCAGTCGATGACGATTTCTACTACATTGTCCGTGCTGCAAATTTCGATGAATCGGTTGTAAGTGTGACAAGCAACACAGCAGGGGTGTGGACGAGAACTTTTCAAAGCGGGATATCCACATTCTCTCTGCCCTTGGAGCCTTTTGTGAAGAATGATACAGAGTTCTACTGTCAGGACATGAACGCCACATACATCAAATGGATGAACACGACAACGCATACATGGATGAGGCATGATAAAGGGGATTCTGAAAATAATAGCCTTATAGAGATGGGGGAAGGCTACGAGATTGGCTTTTTGGGTAAATCCATCCAGACAAAATACACCTTCACCGGTATGCCGGGTGCGATGATAATTTATGATGACGATATCCTATTTTCAGGATTCGATTCCGACGCGAGAAACCTCACAGTTTCCATAGAACCCGATGGAAATGTGACTCTAACCTGGCAGGAGCCCGCGAGTATGGGTGTTGGAGATTGGTACGAGGTGTACTATTCGAATACGAGAGACGGATTTTTTGGGACTCTCGGTATTCACTATGACCTTGCCTGCCCTGCTGTCAATTATGGAACCAACACAACAACCATCACAGGTCTTGGGGCCAATGATCTTGGTGCAAGGTTGTATTTCATGGTGGTTCCTTTCAATTCCCTAGGTGTTAGGGGCGCGAGCACCTACAGCACAGGGGTTTGGACAGAAGAATATCTAGACCAGTACGATACATTTGGGATACCACTGAAGTTGAGCAATTGCCAAACATCAGATTGGTACTGCGACAACATTCCCGATACGGTAGGGATCAACTATTATGATGTAAGTGCTCAGAGATGGAGCTGGCACTCCACGAGAATGCCCGAAGGTGCCTTTGATCCTCTGTTGGTCATGACAGAGGGTTATCAGATTTCTACTTCAGATGCCACGAAATATACGTTTATAGGGTGGTAGGATCGGCATCTGAGCACAAAATTTTTGTGTCTTGGCCAGTCATTGCCAGGAGAAGAGCGTCTCTTAAACATCTTCCTATTTTTTCCCTTTTTGGGATTACAAGGAAAAAGTATATCTGATAACAAAGCAATATCAGCAATAGTAGGGATTCAATACCGAGAAGGGTTGGTATGAAAAATAGATCAACATCGATTGCATTAGTGTGCTTCCTTATCACCGCAGGATTTTTCGGATTTATCACGTTTGAGTCTAATGTTGTGAGTGCAA
>CBDUXN010000241.1:0-4266 GCA_965371185.1 uncultured Thermoplasmata archaeon | reverse complement strand
CCTCACAGGTTAGCAGGCAAATTCAAGTAGAGTCCTTTGAGGAGTCCTCATTCTTTCTGGTTCTTTTTGCAGCCATCCCAAAGGCGTTTTACGATCCTTGCGGTGGTGCTTCGATTGTGATTCAGCAATGTAATGTTTGATAGTTTCCTCATTCACCTCACCGATTGGCCTGAAGTACTTTCCCTTTGACCATAGACGGTATCTGTGGTAACCCATCAACTCGGGGAAGACCTCTCTCAATTCTCTTGAACTACCGCCCTTCAGATATTGCATTACCTGCGCGATTGATTGGGAAGGACGTATCCCTATAAAGAGGTGAATGTGGTCTTCCATCACTTCCAAAGCATAGATTTCGAATCTATGTCTTTTTGCAATGGAAAAACATATACTTCCCAATCGCTTTCGGATATCTGCCCTTGCAAACATCTTGAACCGTTTGTAGGGCACAAGCACCACATGATACTGGCTCTGTCCATAGCCATGGCTGTATGACCATTTGCTTTCCATCTTAACGACTCCTGGCGGTTCCAAAGCGCCCCGCCCTGCGGGGCGCGCCGCCAACCTAGTACGTCATTCTAAAATCAAAAGTATTTCCTAGGCGGGATGCTGTCGTCCTGTATCCACAAACCCGAGGGTTGTGGAATTAGGACGAGTTATTTTATTAAAATATGTCAGCTCCCCAATTGTATCTATTGTTCAAATATACGAAAAAATTCGAATACCTAATAGCAGCCTCAATATTGGTCCTGGTACTGTTCTTGAATACGGTTGTTTTTGTTGGTTATTCATCCCTGCCCTTCTGTGTTACAGTTGTAGTGATACTCGATATCTTTTTGATACTACCCCTCATCTATATATTTTTCAATAACTAAGGCCCCATCTTGAACAATGATATTGCTAAATAAGGTATAGCCAGATGAGAAAATTGAATTATGAAACTCCCTATCAACGTTTTAGTCAATAAATGATCATACAGCCTTTCATTCGCGGGTTTTTATCATGATTGATGAAGTGAAATGCCTCTAAATGAGCTAAGATTTTTTTCTATACTTAATTGTCAATATGAACAATATTATCAGGTGTAAAGCAAATAAACTTTCTAAAAGTTTATAAGTGAAACTGTCAATTATAAATGCGTAAATAATTAGAAAACAGCTTCCAATCAACATCATAATCAACAGAAAAATAGATATATCCTCAGAGGATTTTCTTTTATATATCCTATATAATTGTGGATATATTGCAGTAGCCATACATATCATACCGATAAGCCCTAATATTTCATAATCTTGCATTTGCGCATACCTCTCAGATTTAATCCTCACTCCAAATTGACTTCAATTATCAACTTGTATATATACCTTATGACCGATTAATGGTTCATTTATTTTTCGTTTCTCCGATCAAACTGCAAATTAATACATCTTAGAAAAAAAGGATATCGTGTTCCAAGACCATCCTGGAATGTCGAGGAATTATAATATTATTTTCACAGAAATTTATTTTTAAACACCCCATTGATCTTTATAGTTGATCTCCATACTATTCTAAAAATATTCTATACCGCGTTTACATGTTCTCCCAAATCCTTATATCCACAAACCACTTTTTCTATTCTGGGCGTGAATTCATGGATTCGAAATATGATGTTGTTGTGGTGGGTGCTGGCCCTGCAGGCTTGGCAAGCGCAAAATCCGCAGTGGATCACGGTGCAAAGGTTCTGGTTGTGGAGGATCATGCCGTAATAGGCTCGCCTGTGCAGTGCGGGGAGTCTCTTGCATTGTCTTCCATCGAGGAACTTGGGCTTAAACCTGACCCCAGTTTCGTGGCGAATGATGACGTGAGGAAGATAATCCTCTATTCTCCCAACAGGAAGAAGATCGAATTAATAATGCCTGAAGGGGTGAAGACTCCTGGTGTGATTTTGGAGAGGAAGATGTTCGAGAAGCTGCTTGCAGTTAAGATCGCAAACGCAGGGGCTCATATTTTCACAAAGACTCCTGCAATTGGGGTTCTAAAAGACGATGGGTATGTTACAGGGGTGAAGGTGAATCACATCGACGAGGAAAGGGATGTGAAGGCAAAGGTCGTGATAGCTGCCGACGGGCCGGTCTCAAATATCGCGAAATGGGCAGGAATGGACATATACTCCGACATCGGCAAGTTCGCCAGCTGCGCCCAGTTTCAATTGGCGAATGTGAACATCGACCCGAAAGTATCTGAAGTCTATCTCGGGAAGGTTGCTCCTGGGGGAGGTTTCTGGATTCTACCAAAACAACCAGGATTCGCCAATGTTGGGTTAGGGATAGCAGGGAACGATACGAGAACTGCTTTGAGCTATCTCAGGGAGTTCGTGGAGAAGGACGAGAGGCTGAGGAACGGAAGCATCATAGAGTTCAATGTCGGCCTCGTACCGGTAGGAGGGGTCGTCAAGAGGATGGTGGACAACGGGATTATGGTTGTCGGCGATGCAGCAAGGCAGGTCAACCCTGCCACTGGCGGTGGAATGAAGTTCGGTATCAGGGCAGGGATCATTGCAGGAGAGGTTGCAACCAAGGCCGCCAAGTCTGGAGATTGCTCTGAAAAGTTCTTGAAGGCCTATGAGAAACGATGGAACAAGGAGTTCGGACGGAGGTTCAAGGCGTTCGAGATATTCAGGGACATGATACTGGAGATGCCTGATGAGAAGCTTGACAAGCTGTGCGAGCAGATCGGCAGGAGAGAGGTGCCTGGTGATATAGACAGCGGAGCTGATTTGGGTTCCATGGGTCTGAGGATGATTTGGCCTGTTCTCAGAAACTACCCCAAGATAGTGTTGAAATTGGGAAAACTCCTGCCTTCGTTCAGGTGAAAGGATGGGTAAAACGTTAAACCGAGTAAAACGCTATTTTGAGCTGGGAAGGGTCTTTTCAGCGATGCTCACAGCAGGAGCTGCGATTCTTGGTGCGTACAGCGTTGGCGTTGTTGTGGAGTGGTGGCAGATCATAGTTTTCTTGGCAGTGGGATTCTTCTCCCATGCCTTTGGTTGCGCTCTGAACGAGATTTGCGACTACGAGCTCGACAAAAAGGTGCCTGAGATTTCTCATAAGCCCCTGGTCAAGGGCGACATCACCATGGTCCAGGCCTTTTCATTCACGCTGTTCTGCCTTTTCGTTAGCTACGGCTTTGTTATCTGGTTCTTCCCGCACATGCCTACTTTGATATTCTTTACCATGGCTAATATATTCGCTGCTGCTTATGATTTAAAAGGGAAGTACGTACCTTGGGCATATGATCTCACCCTGGCCATAGGTCTTTTCTTTTATGTTCTGTTCGGTGCCGCTGCAGTAGGTGAGCTCAGCCTCCTCAGGGACATCCTCAACTATCCAATGGTGATAGTAGCTGCGATCATCATCCTCTTATTCGAGGTCTTCATCCAGTGGGGAAACGCGGTAAAGGACGTTGAGACAGACAGATTATTGAAGGTACCTACAAGGGCGGTTGTATGGGGTTACAGCCACGAGCAGAGTCTCGGCGGCAGGGACAGAAATCTGCTTTACGGTGTTCTGATAAAACACTTCCTGATTTCCATGTTCTTGCTGCCTTTTATCCTGGATAACTTCGGTGCAGTGGATTTCAATTTCAAGTTGTATTTGTATGGCCTTCCACTGTATCTCGTAATATTCTTGATTATCGGGCTGCCGACCCAGTTGTATTCCATATATAAAATGCTGGGGAGGCATACGAGGTCAGAATACGTCCATTTCATAGTCAAGGACGGTGTTCTGACCTGGCTGGTATGTCCTTTCTTGGTGGTGGATAATATCGGTATTTTGGGAGCAATCGGACTGTTCCTACTTCCCTCTATTTGGTTCCTGTTTATCACAACCCTTTTGTACAAAACTCCGATGAGGCCTGGGCTCTGAGGGCATCTCTTTTATCCGTCTATAACGCTTCAATCACTTTCAATGCTACCTAATTTAATTCCCGTTGTTTCATAGTAAATTTGAAAGGTGAAATTATCAAAGAACTCATCCTTGATCATGAATTTATCAGGAAAAGACAAAATGCTATTATTATCTATGTCGTAAAATATTACATAACTACTTTCATTATTAAGAGATTTATCTAAATTCTGATAAAACAGCATTGAATTTGTGATTTTACTATAAATTCGAATAGAGAAATTAGATATATTCCTGCTTCCGAAATAACTTTCATTTATTTCTAGAATGAGATTGTAGATAAAAAGTAGCGATAAGAGTCCAATATAATCGGAAAAGCATG
>CBDUXN010000240.1:0-4446 GCA_965371185.1 uncultured Thermoplasmata archaeon | reverse complement strand
ACACTTCATCTCACCATCCTGTAATATGACCTTGACATCGTCACCACTGCCTACATTTTCAACCGTATCCACTATCGATTCCTCGGGCATTTTCAATGTGATGCTGTAGCCTCTCCTGAGGGTAGCCAGGGGGCTCACGGCATCCAGCATCTCGTTTAAAGCATCGTATCTACTCCTGCATATCTCCAGTTTATGCTCAATTCGCATCATCAATTTTGATGTGAAGTCATCTGTGCGCTGTTGGTACTGGATTATTCTGTCCATGAGTAATCTAGGCTTCAACGCCGTGCGCGATCCTTCCAAGCGGTTTTCTTGCACATCCAACATACTGCGCATACTCTGCAACATCGCGTCCTGAAGGGCGATTATTTGCCTTATTATCTCAGTTTTATCCGGCACAACGAGCTCTGCGGCTGCTGAAGGAGTTGCGGCCCTGAGGTCGGCAACGAAATCTGCAATCGTGAAATCCGTTTCATGCCCCACAGCGGAGATTATGGGCACTTCGGATTCAAAAATCGCCCTTGCAACGATCTCCTCGTTGAAAGGCCAAAGGTCCTCTATGGAACCCCCTCCCCTGCCGACTATCGCGACGTTCACATCTCCAAAATCGTTCAGCAGATGGATGGAGCGCACGATATCCTCCCCGGCATTTTCTCCTTGGACCAACGTTGGTACGAGTAAAACTTCTGTGAATGGAAATCTTCGCCTCATTATATTGACGATGTCCTGAAGTGCAGCTCCTGTGGGTGAGGTGATAATTCCGACCCTTCCCGGGAATCGGGGCATGGTTTTCTTGAATTTGACATCAAAAAGTCCTTCCTTGGCCAATCGCTCCTTCAATTGGAGATATTTTAGGTACAGCTCCCCAATGCCCTTTGGATGGACCTCGGAAACAACGAAGTTGTACCTCCCTTGAGGCGAATAAACATCTATGCTGCCTTTGGCTATGACCTTCATTCCGTCTTCGAGCTTGAACTTCAGAGCTTCGTTGGCCCATCTGAACATGGCGCATGGAATCTGCGAGCGCTCATCCTTCAATGTAAAATAGAAATGGCCGGATGTGTGATGCACGAAATTGGAAATTTCGCCTTGAATCCAAATATCAAGGAGATTATCGTCAGAAGTCAGTTTATGTTTTATGTATAAGGTTAATTCCTCAACGGTAAATATGTGAAAATTTGAGGGCAGCAATTTAACACCGTACCTCCCTTTATCGGGGTCTAGAGTATTAAAATTTGATGTTGGAGGTGAGTGAATGTATGTTATGACCCCATAATCCCCAATTTGAACGAATGATTACATATTATGTAATCTCAAATCCAGGTTTTTTTAAGACAAATTAAAAATAGTATTATATATCATTATCGTCATCATGGAATCGCCGATTATCAAGACATTAAGGTCAGGCGCACGGAACAAGGGTTGTCAAATCCAAGGTTTGAAACCATATTAAGACTATCACGATATTCCGTGGGGTGAGAACATAGGGGAATTGATAAAAAGGAAGGTCGTGTTGTTAGGCGATAGCGCTGTGGGAAAAACGAGTTTGATAAGACGCTTTGTCATAGACGACTTCCACGACCACTACATCGAGACCATAGGAACGAAGGTGAGCAGAAAGGATATGGACTTGGAAATCGATGGAAAGGAGTTCTCCTTGAGTTTGCAGATATGGGATGTATTGGGACAGAAAGCCTTCAGTGCCGTGCATACCAGAGCGCTCATAGGGATGAATGGTGCCTTTCTGGTGACCGACCTCACAAGGAAGGAGACCCTGGACAGCCTTGAAAATCATTGGCTCCCTACCTTGTCAAAGGTTGTGCTCGAGCCTCAATTGGTGTTTTTAGCCAACAAGATGGATTTGAAGGGCGAGGCGCAGTTCTCAATGGATGATTTGGGCATCATATCCCTGAATTTTCCTTCCTCGGACGCTGATAACGTCTTTATGACCAGCGCCAAAACGGGGGAGAATGTTGAAAAGGCCTTTCTCACCTTAGCCAACATGATGGTCTCATTTGAAGAACCTGAGGATCCCACCAAGGAGATTTTTGAAGATCTCATGGCTGAAAGCGCCTATATGGAAAGGGATAAGACCTCGCTTAAAGGAATTACAGACGCAATAATAGCCGAGTTTTGCAGGGAGTACGAAGAAGAGGACAAGGGCATGATGGTGTTGAGGGACCTGTTCGTTAAAGCGGGGGTGGATATTTCAAATCCCACAAAGATCGGCATGATCAGGATCATCGATTATCTTGCCGAGGACGAAGCCAAATTCATGGATGCCGAGACTGTTCGACAAAACAAAGAGAAGCGGTTGCGAATGGTCAAAAGCGTAAAGGAAGAAGAATAGGCTTTTATCTTGTTTTTAACTCTTATTATCTTCATTGATAACGTACCACTAATCTTTTAATATTCATTATGTCGTTTTTCGAAAAAATAGGGAGGAGTATCTTTGGAGATCAAGGCAAGGATGATGTTAGGCACACTGATAATGTGCGTTATTTTTGTGACGGCTGGTTCTGCTGATGCATCAAATTTTTGGACGATAGATCAGTTGGATGATATCTATCTGTATGAAGAAACCTATGTGGTCCCCGTCTTGGGATATAGTGGTTCAAAGACAACGCCAATCATTAAATATTCTGCACATGAACTTGAGAATCAAGGATTGGTTTTCAGCGAGAGTTTTTCAACATCTGATGGTGTTCTTTCGTTGAAGATGCCAATCGTGAAAATGCAAGATGTGAAGATCATAGTAACCGAGAACAACGGATATGCATTCATCGATCTGCTTTATCAGAATGAGGGTGTGGGAATCAGGGATGTCGGAAAGAAAGTTCTAAATGTAGAACCTCATCCAGATTACGATGGGATCTACACCATAGACACGAATACCAAGGATATAAAGAAAACCCTTCTCTTACTGCCCCTGGTCCTCCATTCTGATGACACGGGATACGCCATGCCTTTACTTAAAAATCCATTTGTGAAGAATGACGGATACATAGTGCCGTTAATAAAGATACCCACTCATAAGGTATTAAAATCCACTAACCTCAAGGACAAATGGAACATAGATTACGACGCCCTGGTGATATTGGATTACGAGGAGGTTTAGGCTAGGCAGGTTCGCTTGATTTTTAGTTGTTACTCTTATCGTACCAAGAATCCCCGGCCGTCTTTCATTTTCTTTTCGATGGTTTCGATGTTTTCTTTGATAGCCATTCTTCGATCCATCAGCAATCTCTTGCATACTATGGCCCAATATCGCAGTTCCTTCTCATCCATTTCCTTTGTCAATGCAAAATGGAGTAAGGCGAGAAAAAACGGATTTCCGATCAAATATTCGAACTCCTGCAGCTCCTTGTTATGCCTGATGAACTTGTCAGGAGTCTGAACGTAAGCTCTTGTATAGTAGTTTCTGTATCTCTCCTTAATATCTTTTTTCAGTTCTCTCATTGCGATTAACATCCTCGCCTGGAATTCATGCACCTTTTCGTCCAGTTCCATAAAATCCCAGAAATGTATGTACTTCTGCTCAGGCTGTGCTATATCATTGATGGAGACAAGCTTCATCTCGCCATAATCCTCAAGAATGGACTGCTTTATTCTCATGGTTAGGGTGATTGTGCTGGGACATTATGAATATAACTGAAGGAAAAACCTTTATTAAATCAGTATCTTATCTCTTTATCAATGAAATCCGCGATTTATTGTTCAATCGCAATTTTATTTATGTTCTTCCTGATAGCACTGCCTCTCGCAACAGCTCAAGGTGGAGATCAAAACGACTCGGAGGACGAAGCAGGTGCTGAGGAGGGGTGCATTTTTGGCACTTTTTGCCTCGTAATGCTGTTCTTGGCGTTTTTGATATATTTCAGTACCCGGCATAAATCCGAGGAGTCAAGGGCACAGCACGGGAGAGATCCCTTTCAAACTCCACCTCCTCGACATGGATACCGTTATCCCACAACGCACAGACCATATCCACCTCCACCGTCCCGTACATATCCACAAATACCTGAACCCCAGATAAAGGATGTGAAGTGCGATTTATGCGGTTCAAAGAACCTGAGGGCCTTCGAGGAAGGCTACTTCAGATGCAACGATTGCAAGCATATTTTTTATATCCGTGAGGTGGATCGCAGCAGGAGAAGGTGATAATTATAAAAAACCTCAGCTGACCACAACAAGGACATCGTCAGCATCCACGGTATCGCCCTCTTTCACCCTCACCTCGGATATCTTTCCATCTTTATTTGAGGTGATCTCGTTCTCCATTTTCATTGCCTCAAGGATCACAACCACGTCCCCCATGTTCACCTTATCCCCAACATTCACCTTGACTGCCACAACCTTGCCTGGTAGCGGTGCCACTATTCCGCTCACCATAGATGCCGAGGGGACGAGTTTGGTTTCTTCATCGATAAAAACATCATCCTTGGG
>CBDUXN010000239.1:0-4463 GCA_965371185.1 uncultured Thermoplasmata archaeon | reverse complement strand
AGCTGCGTTCTGGGATGAGGTGTAATGGCCCAACATGAGGTAGATCAAAAATTCTCCTAGGGTATCATTTATAACCAGCGTCATATTCGGAATCGCGGTTTCGTACCAAACGGTCAAGGGCTCTTCCCTGTCGATGTACTTTTGGATATGCATCACCTGCTCCGTCGAGGTCGGAGGGTCAAGATAAACATCGTTTACTGAATCCCATCCGCTTTCGTTGTACAGTTCCCATACAAAACCCCATCCCTGGAGATATGGGAAATACATTATTTCCCTAATTGCATATGGCAAATCATCGGAAGGGTCAGGCCCCGCGGTTTCCCTCATCAATGTCTCAATTTCCTCGTTCGAAAGAGTTCTCATGTAATAATTCATCGTCAAAGTCGCATCTCCCTCGACAACTGCCTCTCTTGCCAGGCTCTCATCACCGTTTTCTGTTTCCATAAACGCTGTTAAATTGAAATGCTGATCTTGAAGCGCATGTGTGAACTCATGTGATAACGTGACCTTGTCCATTACCGTGGAGGACCCCTCAATTATAAATACTTCCTTTTCATCGGGAACGTAAAATCCCAGGACCTGTGTTGTGTATGCGTCCAATAATATCTGGGTCAGATTTTCGTCATAATCCAAAAGGAACATGGCATCGAAAATAAGTCTTGTTTCCTCCAATTCCTCGATATCTTCACTTTCAATGGATTCGATCAGGTAATCACTTAACTCATCTTCAGTCATATATCTTAACGGGACGTTCTCCAATACAGGCAATTCCCTGATCCTTGAAACATCGTAGATGGTGATCGGTTGTTCCTCTTCTGCAGGCTCACGTAAAATAAAAAAGTAAACCGATGCAATCAATATGATAATCACAACGATTACCGCTGCAATCCTTTTTATATTCATGGGAGATGGTTCTTTCGGGTGCTGCATGAGATTTTCTTGAAACCCTTGCTCCACCGTGGGTTGTTGTATATATTGAGGTGTTGCGTACATCCCACAGTGATAACAATACCATCGGTCATATTGCGAGATATAGTTTAAAGGCCCGTTACAATATTGGCAGTTGTACCGCGGCAAGTGAGCTTACCTCCGCTTCCATCTTCAGTTACTTGATTTATCGGATAAATATATTGTTGTAACCTTATATAAGGTTATATCCTCATGGAAACCAACGTTTCTGACACTGTCTGGGGTTACATATCAATGTTTATATATCATTAAACTAATCACGGTTATGCTATAATCGTGCAAAACCGTGGAGATGATATGTGTGAAAGAACTTGAAGATATCAGGGCTAAAAAACTTGAGACATACTGGAACGATATGAATCCGCCCAGTGTGACCCTTGAAAATAAAATGCTTAATTCGCCTATCGAGGTTACGGACGAGAACTTTGCTTCGGTAGTTCAAGAATACGATTTAACGATAGTGGACTGCTGGGCTCCCTGGTGCGGGCCCTGCAAAATGCTCTCTCCTGTCATCGATGAGCTGGCAGGGGATTATGAGGGCAAGGTCGTGTTCGGCAAGTTGAACACTGATATGAATCGGGGCATGTCTGCGAAGTTCGGAATAATGAGCATACCAACGCTGCTCGTCTTTAAGAACGGCAGGCTTGTGGATACGATGATCGGGGCGGTCCCTAGACATATGATAGAAGACAAAATAAGAAAATACCTATAAATGCTCATGATGATGAGGATAGACAATGGCCATGAAGGTGAAGGAAGATCTATGCACCGGATGCGAAGCGTGCATTTCACTATGTCCCACCGAGGCCATTATCATGAGGGACGGCGTTGCCAAGATCATTGCACAGTTCTGCAACGGATGCGGCTACTGTGCGGACGGATGTGGGGAGGAGGCGATAGTTGTCGTGGCAGATTAGATAGTTTTTAATCCAAATTTTTTCTAAAAAACCTTTAAATAACCCTAGCTTCATGACTCGCAACCGATGAGCACACTCGTGATCTGTGAAAAACAAAACGCTGCAAAACGAATCGCAGATATACTTTCCAATGGAAAGGCCAGAGAAAGCCATGCCCACCATGTTCGTGTCTATTCCTATGAAAGAGAAGGAGAAAATTTCTCTGTGGTGGGCCTTAGAGGCCACATCCTGGAATTGGACTACCCCGAGGAATACCTGGGATGGCACAGGATCAAACCAAGGGAGCTCATCTGGATCACGCCGAAAAAGAAGGTCTACAAAGGGGCAAAGAATATAGTTACCGTTCTGAGGGACTTGGCTAGGAAGCATGAGAAAATCATCATCGCCACCGATTACGATAGGGAAGGGGAGCTTATAGGTGTTGAGGGATTGGATGTCCTCAAGGAGCTCAATCCAAACGTCAGCGTGAAAAGAGCGCACTTCAGCGCGTTGACAAGGGATGAGGTGGAGGACGCTTTTAAGAATCTTGTGGATGTGGACTACAACCTTTCCGCATCGGCAGAATCGAGGCAAATGGTTGATTTGACTTGGGGTGCGACGCTAACACGATTCATTTCAATAGCCTCGAACCAGGGAGGAAAGGATTTTCTGTCCGTGGGAAGGGTGCAGAGTCCAACGTTGGCATTGGTGGTTGACAGGGAAAAAGAGATTCAGCGCTTCAAACCCGAGCCATTTTGGGAAATAGAGGCCGAGCTTGAGAAGAATGGTAAGTTCAAAGCAAAGCATTCCAATGGCAGGTTCACGGACAAGGAGAAGGCCACTGAGACGTTCGCAAGGGCGAGAGGGGCAGAGAACGGTAGAGTCGTGGAGGTAAAGATCAAGGAAAAGAGGGACAAACCTCCCGCACCATACAATACGACAACCTTTCTTAGGGACGCGACCAGACAGGGGCTCAGCGCTGCCAGAGCCATGTCCATTGCTGAGGATCTCTACACCAACGGTTTGATAAGCTATCCCAGGACAGACAATACAGTCTATCCGAAATCGCTTGGTTTGAGGGACCTGCTTGAAAAACTGAAAAAATCTGAGTTCAAGGTCCAGGCAGAGGAGCTGTTGGAAATGTCTCGCCTTACTCCCACAAGGGGTAAAACCTTCGCCACAGACCATCCTCCGATTCATCCCACTGGTGCCGCTACCAAGAAAACACTGAACAGGAATCAATGGAAGATCTACGAACTCGTGGTTAGGAGATTTTTCGCAACATTGGCAAGTGAAGCCGTATCTGAGTTAACCAAGGTGAACCTAGATCTCAACGGCGAGATATTTGTTACCAATGGATTGAAACTCAAGAAGCCCGGTTGGAGAAGGTACTTCCCGTACTACAATCCAAAGGATATCATATTGCCCGAAATGAAGGAAGGCGATGATGTCAATATTTTGGATGTAAAGCTGAGAGAGGATAAGACGAAGCCCCCGAACAGATTTGGTCAAGGCGGCCTGATCCAGGAGATGGAGAGGCTGGGCCTGGGAACCAAGAGCACACGGCATGAGATCATTCAAAAGCTTTATAATAGGGGTTATGTTGACGGCTCGCCTCCGAAGCCCACGCCATCTGGAATAGCTGTTGTGGAGGCCTTGGAGGAGCATGCCAGGACAATTGCAAGGCCTGGGATGACAAGCACCCTGGAAAAGGACATGGCCTTGGTCGCAGAAGGCAAAAAGGGCTTCGGAGAGGTCGTTCGGGAATCCCAGGACATGCTGGACAAGGTATTTATTTTACTTGAGGAGAACAGGGAAAGGATCGGCACCTCGATCAAGGAGGCGTTGAAAGAGCAGAGGATCGTCGGCCAATGCTTGAAGTGCGGTGGAGAGCTGTTGATAACACGCTCCCGAAGAGGTAAGAGATTTGTTGGCTGCTCCAATTATCCAAAATGCAGGAATTCCTTTCCGCTGCCTCAGAGAGGAAAGCTGGACTTTCTTGAAAAGACCTGCGAGAAATGCGGTGCTCCCATGCTCAAATTTGGAAGAAGGGGAAAGAAAAATGAAGTGTGCATCAATATGAAATGTGAGGGGAGCAAAGCGTCGTAGCCTCGGATTCTCTCGCTATTTTTCTATCCTTACAACGATTTCTTCTACAATTTCTCTAACTTCTGGATGAAGTTTATCTAGAATTTCTTTATCCTTTTTTACCATGTACTCTATTGCAATTTCAATAGGTTTGAAGGTTTCTATAAATTCCTCGCCCAAGTTTTCCTTGAACATTTTAAAGCGTTTAATAAATCTTTTCATTGCATTTAGGTGGGGGCAGAATTTCATATAACGGCTGGTGGGTATCTGAAGTGCCGTTTTGCTATCAGAAATAGTTTAGCGGGATAATAATGTATCGAAGGCATTTGGGCGAAGGCGTAAGCCGTAGCCAGATATGCGTCTGTTATATGACCGAGCGAAGCGAGGCAAGCAATCGAAGGTTGCGTAGCGTTGGGCTCGGTGGTGTGTTTCATTTTGTCTCCTTCTCTTGAAGTAGAGCTATTAAGTCTTTTGTAGCGTACACTTTCAATATACTTTGCTTATGAAAAT
>CBDUXN010000238.1:0-4556 GCA_965371185.1 uncultured Thermoplasmata archaeon | reverse complement strand
TGGCTAAAACCATCCAGCCATAAGAATTTTGCAGCGCAAGGCTCGCAGTAAGTATGAGATACATTATCATCCGGCCCTTCCTGAAGAACCTTTCTACATTCCTTTATGCAGCATACTATTTTCAATTTTTTACGCATTTGACTTACCTCCTTAATTCAGTAAATTCCTTTAGTGTCATGTGCTTCGCTTCATAATGACCGCCGTTTACCCTGAAACAAGCATAAACAGGGAAACCCTCTTTGTTATGCGTCTTTGGCTCACCCACAAGAAAGCGGTCCCAATCCATAGCTTGAGGAGGCAAAGCCCCTAACATTTCGTGATACATAGCCATAGTCGTCGGTTGCCACTTGTCGGGGTGTGCGTCCATAGCGTCCCATAGGTCTTTCCATTCGTAGCCTTTCATCTTCCACCCCTCCTGTTGATATGTTTCAGTCTGGTTTTTTTGGGTATATGCTTTTGGTTCTGCTTCTTAACCTTAGCTTTTGAGGATTTACACTTCCTGACAAATCTATCATGCCTTTCCTCCGCCTCGAACTGTAGCATCATTCTATCGAATTCGTTATAGCCGTACATTCCCCTTACCTCCTGTCTGATTTAAAGTTATTGCCTTAACAGCCTCGACCCATCCATGAAGAATACAAAGGATAAAGTCCCCCTTGCCTTTCTTTACTGCTCCGTTGCCGCATATAGGGCAATGTAGGTCTTGGAGGGTTAGCATGGTCTATGCTTCCACTTGTTTGATATCGTAGTGCCTACCTTTGATACCGTAGTTTGATTTCATTTCTTTTGCTGTCTCGCACTCGGATATCCAATCAGCGCATTTAGGACAAAGGCCGTAGCCCTTATCCCTGTTCCACCACTGTCTACCTTTCGTGTTGGAATTGCAGCAAGAGCAGATAAGGCTTATTATTTTGTCTTTCATCGTTTTACACCCCCTCCAGTATGAATTCTTCAAGCTCGTTGCAGCCTCGCATGATCTCGGCCTCCGTGAAGCTCTCCTCCTCAACACTGTTATTGAGGGATTCAACCTCTCCAACTGTCATTCCCATCTGCTCCGCAAATTCCTGTACTGTTACTCTTCCTTCCATGGCTCTACCCTCCTTGGTTTATTGTTTAATCTCTTTATACCTCCCCCGATAAGCTCAGGAGAGGCGGGAAAAGATTAAGGGTTAAGCGTCTTCTTAATTAGAAGATTCAAGCACTTCTACTAGCTCCCCTTCAATCTCAATTGAATTACCGTTTTCGTCGTGGAGATGAACATTTACAGTCTCTCCTATGAAATCTTCTGCGCTTTGGCCGTCGAGCGTATCGCTGTTGATAGTTCCTATTGTATTGTCAGCTAACTTTACTGTATAAATCATTTTATCTCTCCTTGTTTTAGTTTGGGCTCATCCCTTATCTCTTACCTAAACCTTACTAAATAGTATTTACCCTGTCAAATACTTTATGCACTTAAATCATAAATGGTTCTAAAGAACTACTCCCCTCTAATCACTTAGAACTATAAAAAAAGACTTGACATACTACTTTAGAACTATGATATATTTCCTTTATCCCCTGTTTATTAATAAGCATTGAGTTTATTAACTTTAAAAGATATATGCATGATGTTTATTAATATACATATCTATATAGGGAATTCTCATTTTCAATTAAAAAAAAAGGGTAGAAACAAAAAATGGAAGACTCAAAGGACTCACATAAGCCTCTTTTCTCCAACTCACCAACAAATAGATCACAGCCAAACCATGAAGCATATATCCCCGATAAATTACCTGAAGAACTCATAAGAACTGTCAAAGATATTCCCTATTCAACCAGATCATCACGAATAACTACTGCATTACTTAAACTCGACGACAAACAACGAACTATTGTAAAAGGACTGAAAGATGGAAAAGAACCAAAAGAAGTTCTTAAATCAGTAGGTTATTCTGATAATTACATCAGGACAGATGGAAAGAAACTAATACAAAAACCAGCCATACAGTCAACTTTGGCAATAATTATGGAGAATACAGGCATCACAGATGAGTTTTTAGCTGGAAAATTAAAAGAAGGTATGGACTCAACTAAAATACACGGAGTCGGCAAAGATTCACAGATTGTTGATGATATGCCAACCCGACATAAGTACCTGGAGACTAGTTTGAAGCTCAAAGGCCACCTCGATAAGAAAGTTGACATCGTTCATCACAAATCACATGAAGATCAGCTGCGGGAACTACAGGATGGTGACATCATAGATGCAGACTACGAGGAAGTCTTGCCAGATTGAGCGAAATACCTCTAAATAGGCAGGGGGATAGGTAGGGTGTCGATATCAGAGTGGCTCAAATCGAAGATATGGAAGCCGACTTCTCCCCTCATCCTGTCATTACTATGAAAAAAGGTCAAGATATAGTTAAGAGTTTACATAATAAAAGTTATCAGACGCAATCAAACAGCTTACAAGTCAATGATATCAGGCACTTAGAGCAATCATGAGCGTTATCACGAGTTATCCACAGGCAATCATGCCGAGTTATCCACAGATCGGCCAGAAGATCGGCCAAGAATTAAGGTGATATTGTGACCGAATACTCCCCATCATTCTCTCTTGCTTTCCCTAGATCGGCCAAACTCTATTCACTCCTCATTCGATTCATTGTGATAAGCTGCATCATTCTATCAAGCTGGGTGAGTTGCCATCCATTACAGCCAGGAGAAGCAGCGCACAGGAGAGCAGCACCATCAAGACCACCATAGGCCCGACCCCCCACCACCCATTGACCCCTTCTCTCTCAGGTCCACAGCAATCTTTATATATCGACCTAGGCTATTCAAGGTATCCCTTTTCTATATTGGGGACCAGATGAAAATTTTTTTCTATTTTTTTTTAGAGAGAAGCAATGATCTTATATCACTATACAAAAAGAGAGAATCTGGAATCTATTTTATCGAAAGGATTAATACCAAGTAAATTAGGGATTGTTTATCTAACGCCTTCTCCTGAAAAATTAAAAGGTTTTGGCGATGTACTCTTGGAGGTAGAGACTGGTGATTTAAAATTAACTTGCTTTGAAGATTGTGAGGATTGGGAAGTGCTGTGCTGGGGGAGTATCGGGCCAGAGCAGATAAAGGTAAGACAAAATTTTTTTCTAATTTTTTTAACATTTAACAGGAGAAGAGAATGAATCATATTTTAAAGATAGAGCCAGCAATACCACCGAAGGAAAGACACCGTATTGAAAAGTTTTTAGTAGAAATGGGGTACAAGTGGGCCGGGGGTGGGCAAGCAATTGATGGAAGTGTCATCCTGAAGTAATAGCATTGGGCGAAGATGGTCGTATAATCTTTAATCATAATCAAGTTAATTGATATATAGTGAGTAGATATAGTATTGTAGGAGAGAAAAATAAATTTTTTTGTTTTTAAACCATATATTAATTGCGCGGGTAGCGCCGGGAGGTGGCAGGATATGAAGATGTTGTTTATAGGTGGTTCGCAGGATGGGGAGTATATAGATGTCCCTAATAGAATGATATGGGAGATTCCCGTGCAACCTTGTCTTAAGGATGGAGTTGAGAGTGCCACAACCGCCCCTGCGGGGATGGTAGAGAGGTACAGACGGGTAAGTATTTCTTTGTGCGATATGATGCTTGTAGACCATATGTCCGTCGGTGAGGTAATACCCCGTCTGATGGATTGCTACAGGCCGGAGGTGAAGTCGTGAGAAAGCGCCTTAAAAAGAAAAGGAAGAAGTGGGCCAAGAAGAAATATAAAGAGTTAATCGGTAAACTTAATAAATTGGCCGGCGCTGTCATTTGGATATAAACCCTTGCCGAGCCTAAATTGATATGATAGGGTTATATTTCTTAAACACTAAACGTAAGGGGTAGACTTATGAATAGCCAGCAGTTAGGAAAGTTTTTCGTTCCAGAAGAACTTGTTAGAAACAATCCCGATATAGTAGCCAAAGCCTTCAGCGATATGCAATTTATAGCCGTAAGAACAGAGCTGGATTTTGTATCCAAAAAACTTGAATACCGTGGCATATCTTCCAGCTTTGAAGAGATAGGCATAGGGCGTATCTCTCCTGAATACCGTGTAGATATAATTGTGGTTGTGACCGAGTTCGAGGGTGAAGAGCCTGAATACTCCCGTGTGGAGGTGACTAAGTTATGATTAGGAAAATAATAACCGACCCGAAGTTCTTGAAACAAAAAAGCGTAGATGCCAACCTCAGCCTTATAACTCCAGAGTCAGATATCATTAAAGACCTGATAAAGATTGCCGAGGAGAATAAGGATATGTGCCTTTGCCTCACAGGAAACCAGATTGAACACTATGAACGGGTGATGGTGATTAAGACCAATGGCGGTTCATATGCTGTGATCATCAACCCTACTATTATTGCCGAGTGCGGTGGTCGTAAAAAAAGCCGGGAAACATGCCTTTCTCATCCAGGTAAGCGAATATTGACCAAGAGGTACAAAGAGATCGTTGTTACCTACTATATTTTCGATGGTAACGGGGACTTGGTGGGGCTTAAGAGTAAGTTCAAAGGGCTTCCG
>CBDUXN010000237.1:0-4600 GCA_965371185.1 uncultured Thermoplasmata archaeon | reverse complement strand
ATAGAAGCATATCCGACAATGTTTCTGATAACGGGTAAAGGAGAAGATGGACAATTTGAATATCAAGAATATAGAGGTTTTACGGATAAAGAGACATTAAATCAGTATTTTAAATTGATGATTACAAACGGGTCCCCTGAGATCAACACACTCGCGCGCACGCTAGCACTATCATTTATGCTTCCACATGTATCTGTCATTGCTATATCTGCACCAATATTATCCAGTTCTGCTGTTCAAGTTGGTGATGTAATCAAGGTCGATGGAGTTGCTGGCGATGTCACCTCAGGGGCAACCGTAGAAGTTTATTGGGACATTGCAGTAGGTCCCAATTCTTTGCTCCTGAATAGCACCACTGGTGATCCAGATGGTTCTTATGACGTTGAGATTACTGTACCCGATACTGTTAACGGGACCCACTATATATTGGTCAAAGATACAGCTACGGGAACAACCGCTTCTAGTACAGCTGTAACAGTAAGCCGACTAGTAGAAATGGATCCTGAAAGAGGTCTAAAAGATGACGAGGTAGTTATTACAGGTACAGGGTTCAGCGCAAAGAATGAGATCACATTGTGGTTCGTTCTTGCTGCTCCAGCTACAGACGCAGATGAGATCTCTACACGCCCCACGACAGTTGAAACAGACGAATATGGTACATTCACATGTGAATTTGATGTACCTGATCTTGCATATGCTACATACACTGTTATTGGGACTGACGATATTGCTGCCGTTAATGCTACTGGCACATTCATAATTGGTCCATCTCTAACTTTGGATGTCGAAGAGGGTCCTGAGGGCACAGTAGTCGAAATCTCTGGTGTTGGCTTCGACGATACACTAGTAATTACCGGGGTAGATTGGGACGGAACAACCATACCGCTTGTTGGCGATGATGTAGAGGTGCCAAGTTCTGGGGAGTTCACCCTTGAAATTGTGGTTCCCTCGACTGGCGAAGGCGAGCATACAATTATGATCCAAGATGCTGATATTGCTGCTACAGAAGTTGAGGTGGAGTTCACTATCGATGGTGAGGCTACTATCGAGGTTTCCCCGACCTATGGATATCCTGGGGCCACCATCACCGTGAAGGGTTACAACTTTGCGCAGAAGGCTGATACCGAGGTTGTCATTACGCTTTGGGGTAAAGCCCCAGACCCAGTAGTAAAAGTAGCCGATCTAGTAATCGCTGAGACAGAGTCGGATGGCACATTTGAAGACACGTTCATGTCCCCCGCGGTAAGTTTCGTTGGATATGATGTGAGGGCTGAGGATCTGGTTTATCACTTGTATGCAGAAGATGCCTTCAAGGTCGGTCTCATCGCTCTGATAATCAATCCGACGAGCGGTGCCGCAGGTACAGAGGTCGCTCTGACAGGGATTGGCTTCAAACCAGGTGATTACAACTTGACATTCGGAGATATATTATACGAGGACTACGGAACTGGCGTCAGTAGCGGTGAAACAATATCGGATATCTTCTATGTCCCGAATGTCGAGCCAGGAACCTACTATCTGACCGTCATCGATATAGAAGAGAACGAGCTGACTGTATATTTCGAGGTTCTCTCAGACTGCGTTGATCCAGATGATGACGATTTTGGTAATCCTGAAACAGATCTCACATATTGTATCGGTTCAACCACGCAAGCAGATAACTGCCCAAACATCTACAATCCAGACCAAGTTGATTCTGATAGTATATGTTATTCAGCCATATGCTGGCCTTGTGAAGGTCTATTCGATGGAGACCCCCCCTTCTCCGATCTTGTTGGAGATCTTGTTGGAGATCAAATTGTCGTCCAAGGTTCTGTAGACCTCGCTGAAACCGTTGTTAATCTCTATTGGGATTCTATTGGAGCTTGGGATGGCGAAACAGGCTTCTTGAATAGCACCATAGTTGAGGCGGATGGTTCTTTCGAGTTCTGGTTCGATGTACCCAAGGCTGTAAATGGTCCTCACAATCTCTGGGTTGAGGACATGAGCACGGGAAGCACCGTTATCTTGGGAACATTTGGGGGGAAACAGTGTTGCGATGACCCAATGTGTGGTCCAAACCGGGATCTGATTGGAGATGCTTGTGATAACTGTCCAAGAATTAACAATACTGACCAGAGTAATTCTGATACTGACAGGCTTGGAGACGCCTGTGATAACTGTCGATTTGTGAACAATAATGACCAGCTTGACTTTGACTCAGATTGTCCTCCAATATATGGTCAATGCGGTGTAACTCTTGAATGTCCTTTCACTTTTTATCTGGAAGATCCACACTGTGGTGATGCCTGCGACAACTGCCCAACTGCTTTTAACCCAGATCAAGCGGATAGCGATGGTGATGGCGTTGGTGATGCCTGCGACAACTGTCCGCTTGACTATTACAACGACATAGACGAGGACGGTGTTTGTGGTGATATAGACAACTGCCAAGATCATTCAAATCCTTCACAAGATGACTGGAATGAAGATGGTCATGGTGACGCATGCGACTGTGATGATTGGTTTGCTGGCCCGAACGAACCCATGGCTGATTGCGGAGGTATATGTGAGGTCTGCACAAGTGATTATGAAGGACCGGAATCACCAGGCGTCCATTGCAGCGATGTATTTTGGGCAAATACCGTGTGTCCAATTTTTTCAGCGACGTGCAGACCATTAATCCTCCATGGGTCAACAGGTGACAAGATTGATGTTGTCATAGTACCCACGAATGAATATATTGATTCAGGCGGACTTAACATGACCGAGCTAAAGGAGCACGCATTGAAAATAGTGGAAGAAAGTTATTTCACAGAGCCAGTTATGGCTGCAAAGAAGAACAGGCTGAATATATGGTATGTACCCTTGACTGCGGGTATAGGAGTGAAAAGCAACGGGGTATGTTCTTGGTCACTTCCAGATGTTTCGTCTAAATGCACGTTCTATGATGTAGCTGCAATCCTACACAAAGTAAGTTGCAGGGATTATTCATCAGGTGATAGCTTCTCTTCACAGTATTGGTCCCCTTTTACATTTATCCATGAGACAGGGCATGCAATGTTCGGCTTGGGAGATGAGTATGATGATGCTGATCCTGATCCTGATTTGGACTGTCTGACCAACTATCATAGGGCAAGTCCGTATTCTAATATTTGGAGAACATTGAGGTTGGGATGTAGACGGCATTCCCTGGAACCAGATAAGTGTCATAAGTTCACTGATTGCCAAGCTAAATGGTACAAGTCCCATGATTTTGAAACCATCATGTCATGTGGCGACTGGATTTGGGGATATGATGCAGAAAGACAGGTAAATTATGTCCTGAACAATGTTGAGGATTATGGCTTCGGTGGTAGTGGCAGTGCCCCAGGATATGCACCTGAAGGCAACGGTTCCAAAGTGATAGTGGCAGAGTTCAATTATGATGGTGAAAACCTTAAGATTTTAAATTCCAAAGTAGTCTACGGATATCCTCCTAATAGGATACTAAATTTTGATAAACTTAATTTCTCTCTCACAAACTCATCAAAGGACATGGTGTATAATTTCATAATAAAGGATCCCAGATACATACAGGCCGAGGAGGTGGGAGGAAAGATAGCATTTGAAGAAGTCAATTTCACCCTTGTCCTGCCCTTCATAGATAACCTTGTCACCTTGGCTGTGACGGATGAAATGACCAATGCAACCCTCCTTGAAACAGACCTCTCAGAAATGATAGTGGATTTCTGCGAACTCTATCCAGATGACACACAGTGCATAGAATATGACCCGCGTGCGCCTGCCGAGTTCGAGTTCTCAGACCTCAGAATCTTCTATCCAGGGGTAACGCCTCCGGAGGTGGAGAGGGGTCAGACCGTGACCGTAACCGTATCCATCGATGCCGAGAACGTGGGAGAGCTGGAGGGAGGCCACACGGTTGAGCTCAAGGTGAACGGATCTGTGGTCGACTCCCAGGAAGTAACCCTGGAAGGCGGAGCATCCATAACGCCCCTCTTCTACCTCACTAGGGGCGAGGGAACCTATGAGGTGGAAGTGGAAGGGTTCACGGACAGCTTCACGGTCAACTCTAAGCCTTCGTTCTGGGATAAATACGGGTTAATCATATTGGTAGGTCTGATAGCCGTAATCATCATCATCATCATACTCTGGTATGCGCGTACACGTAACCCTTAAGCGGTGATGCGCTCCCATGCATTCTTTTTTCTTGAAACCACTCAGATGCTGATTCTAGTGAAGATAAGAGTTGAGGTGTGTTATAGATTTTGTATAACAATTATGAACTTGTATATGGTGCATCATTAAATCTGGATGAAAATGTCAATTAGGTTCGTAGCTATACTCATTACAGTGGCACCATACACATTTCGAGTTTTCCATGTGACTATAATCTTCAATATCGAGCCAAGTACAGTTGAGACAGTCCAAGGTAGAGATGGTGGTGCAGTAAACAGTTGAAAAGCAAATATCGAGATGAGTCCAAGCAGTATGCCATTCTCCTCATCTAGAAACATGTTGAATAATATGCCATTGAAAAATAGGGTTTGAGCAAAAACTGAGAGAATCGATACGAGTAGAACCCATAAAACAAGTCCATCTAGCGTATACTCGTTTATCC
>CBDUXN010000236.1:0-4629 GCA_965371185.1 uncultured Thermoplasmata archaeon | reverse complement strand
ACTATCGGTCTCGAGGAGTATTTAGGGTTGGAAGTTAGTGACTCCCAATTCACACACGATATCCGACGCATGCTACTCAAGAATCTCCGAAATCCTCTTTCTGATATTCCTCTACGGGACTTTCACCCTCTATGGTAGGGCGTTCCAGCCACACTTCGAGTTCATCAGCGAAGAGATATCGGAGTCTACAACACCACATCTCCCTGCCATTTCTCACAGGGATTCGGTTTGCCCTTTGCCGCTTTCGATCGCCTTTACTCACGGCATCTCATTTGATTTTTCTTCCTGCGGGTACTAAGATGCTTCAATTCCCCGCGTTCCCCATCCCAAAGGGATTAGGCTGAGCCTGGGAAGTCCCATTCGGCAATCGTCGGTTCTAAGGCTCCTTGCGCCTCACCAACGCATATCGCAACTTGGCACGACCTTCATCGGCTCTCGAGCCGAGCCATTCCCCAGACGGCGTAGCTAGCCGCTAGCTGTCGACTCAACACACGTCCAGGTTGCGTATAATCGGTAATCATCAGGTTCAGGAGGTCTCGTTCCCTCGCCCTCTTACCCTTCCCCGACAAGCTTAGCTCGCCGGGTGCATGAGGTAGTAGTACAATATAAGCTAACTGTACTATATATATTTTGTTAAGTAGCTTCACCCTATAATTATTCGGATATATCTACTTTGTGCTGTAAGCTGGGGGGATTTCTGCTTAGGCTCACCTCCTTGCCTCCTCCACTCGCCCAAATTAGCCCAACAAAGGGATATGAGGTGTTGTTTCTTAAACTTGAGAGGCCCTCCCACATGAACTTCTAAGCGGTATGGATCCAGAGGCTGCGGCCACAAAGCATTTATATTACTACTATTATTATTACTATTATGAAGTGCAAGTTCTGCGGATATGAATGGAAACCCAGGAAGTCAGACCCTGTGGCCTGTCCAAGATGCAAACGTAGGTTCGATTATCCACTGAAAAAGTCTGGAGATGACTTCATAGCAGAAGCGAAGAGGATCGAGCGCGGTTTTCAGAGGACCATTTATGTTATGTCTGTCCTCACCCCGAGACTGGAAGAAAAAGGGGTGAAAGCTGTGGTAATCGGAGGTGCTGCAGTGGAATTTTACACAAGAGACTGGTACGCAACAGGGGATATAGACCTAGCTGTTAACAAAGATAAACACAAGGTGCTGAGTGAAGTTCTGAAGGAAAAGGGCTTTAAGAAAACGGGACGGATGTGGGTAAGGGAGGACTTGAACCTCTACATCGAAGCCCCGGGCGATGTTGCGGACATAGACCTCGATAAAGTAACAAGAGTGGAAACAGATGTTGGGTACACCTATGTTATAGGTGTGGAAGATATTATCTTCGACAGGATACAGGCAGCCGAGCACTGGAAGAGTGAGAGCGACAAAGAACAGGCTATACGCACTGCAACAATATTCTATGATGATATGGATTGGAAACGCCTTAAGAAAAGGTGTTCTGAGGAAGGTTCAGATAAAATGCTGATTAAGGTCAGGGAGGCTGCAAGGGATGCAAAGAAGAGAACCTAGGAAAGCGGTTCGCAGAAGGCCAGTTTCAAAATGGAAGCTTCTCGATTCGATCATCTACATAAAAATGCGTGATCAATATCTTCAAGACGAGGGTATTCTCGAAAAGATGGGTCCAAGGAGATGGAAACTTAACCCTACGATGAGCAAATAACTCAATTTTTCATAATTACAATGGCTTCTTTTACCGCCCAAATCCCCTCCGAAACCAAAGCATTTATAGTTGATAGGCCATATTAACCAATCCTTCGGGTGATATAATGCCATGGAACGGCCCATTAAACAGATTGAACGACTATCGCTATGAAATACCTCAGTCCTACAAGAGGGGAATGCGCACCTCGGGTTTGATATTCATAGACAAAGTAATGCTGCCCAATACATTGAATGATGAGGCGCTGGAACAGGTGGCTAATGTCGCGACTTTACCTGGCATACTGGGCAAGTCCATGGCCATGCCTGACATACACTGGGGCTATGGATTTCCAATCGGTGGGGTTGCAGCAATGGATGCTGAGGAGGGCGTTATCTCTCCTGGTGGAGTTGGCTACGACATCAACTGTGGGGTCAGGTTGGTGAAAACAAACCTCATGATCGAGGACATCAAAGACAAGATTACCAACCTCGTGGACGCCATGTTCAGCAACGTGCCTTCAGGCCTAGGCTCGAAAGGGAAAGTACACATCAACATGCAGCAGTTGGAAACCGTGCTGACGGATGGTGCTCAATGGGCAGTTGAGAACGGATACGGCTGGGAAGACGATCTGAAACACTTAGAGGAGAACGGATGCATGGAAGGTGCTGACCCAAGCCTGGTCAGCAACAAGGCAAAGCAGAGGGGTACACCTCAGCTTGGCAGCCTTGGGGCAGGAAACCATTTTTTGGAGATACAGAGGGTAGATAAGATCTTTGACAATGAAGCTGCAAAGTTGCTGGGCATACAGAAAGAGAACCAGATCATGGTGATGATCCACACCGGCTCAAGAGGCTGCGGTTATCAAATTTGTGATGACCAGATCAGGGAGATGGGCAGGCACTTCAGAAAGGACGGCAGGGATTATATCTCAGATGAGTTCGGTATTTCCTTACCTGACAGGCAGCTGGTCTGCGCACCTGTGAACACCAGGGCAGGAGAGAACTACTTCAAGGCAATGAAATGCGCTGCAAACTACGCCTGGACGAACAGGCAGATGATAGTGCACTGGGTCAGGGAGTCCTTTGAGAACGTTTTGGGCAAAAAAGCGGAGGATCTGGGAATGGAAATAATCTACGATGTTGCACACAACATCGCCAAGTTCGAGGAGCATGAAGTGGAGGGAAAGAGAAAGAAGGTTTATGTCCACAGGAAGGGAGCAACTAGGGCCTTTGGTCCAGGTAGAGAAGAAGTGCCTGAGAGATATCGTTCGATGGGTCAGCCTGTTCTTATCCCAGGAGACATGGGCACAGCAAGCTACGTGCTCATGGGCACAGACAAGGCGATGAGCGAGACCTTTGGCTCAACATGTCACGGTGCTGGAAGAGTGATGTCAAGAAAGGCCGCAACAAGGAGATGGAGAGGTGAGGAGATAATAAGCAGGCTCAGAAGTCAGGGCATCTACGTCAAGGCAGCGAGCCAGAGAGTGGTTGCCGAGGAAGCACCAGATGCGTACAAGAATGTTGATGATGTTGTGAGAATAGCGGGCGGCGCAGGTATCTCTAAGCTGGTGGCAAAGATGAAGCCCTTGGGCGTTGTGAAGGGTTAATGTTCGCACTTTGAACATAGGAGGTGATTCCGATCAAGCTCAGTATTCTTCCAATAGGGGAAGTAGAAGAAGAGGTTGTAAAGACACTCTCAATCAGGTTGTCCTTCCTCCCAATGGAAATATCTATTCTGGATAAGGCTCCGATTCCAAAGGAGGCATTCAACCAAAAGCGAGATCAATACGAAAGCAGTCCTTTCCTTGATTTGGCTCGCAGATATCCAGGCGATAAAGTTATCGGAATCGTGGACGAGGACCTTTATGCAGAGTCCTTGAACTTCGTGTTCGGCCAGGCGGAGATTTACGGTAAAGCAGCTGTGATATCGTTGGCAAGGCTCAAAGGGACACAGCGACTCTATGAAAGCAGGGTAATGAAAGAAGCAGCGCACGAGTTAGGGCATACCTTTGGCCTGAAGCACTGTTCCGATATTTCGTGTGTGATGCACTTCTCCAATACTCTTGATGATACAGATCAGAAGGGGGAGATGTACTGTAAAAAATGCGAGGGGAAGCTGAGGAAGAATAAAATTCTATAGCTTAAAAAAGTGTGCTCTGCTGAACTTTTAGCTCTGTGTACTCGAATGGTTTTATGATTGCAGGCACATCCTTTTCTTTGCCTGGGATGGAAATGAGTTTGGATATGGTATAACCCTTCATTTGATCGTCATCGTATGGTCTGAGAAATCCTTGGATATCTTGGCGGCTGAGCCCTTTGTCGATCCAATCCCTCTCCTCTTCTCTTTCAAGAATAACAGGCATCCGCTTCTTCTTGTTGTGGATGAAGGCCAGCAGTTCATTGGCATCCGTGGTTATTATTGAGAAAGTGAATTTAGTATCGCCGTTGTTGGACCACTTGTCCCAAATCCCAGCAAAGGCAAAGGGCTGTTGATCTTTCAAGCGGATGTAGTAAGGGTAATTTTTGCCTTTGAATTCTCTCCATTCGTAGAATCCGTCTGTTAGCACGAGGCATCTTCTTTTCATGATCGAATGCTTGAACGATGGTTTTTCGAAGATCGTGTCATCCCTTGCGTTGCCCGTGTATTTTCTGATCCCCTCTGCCTTCTCTTCACCTTTGGCCCAAAAAGGTATCAAGCTCCATTCGTACATCTGAATGTGCTCTGGATCTTCGTTTGTTATGATCGGGCACTGCGGGTAATTAAAAGCTGCAACGTAATAATGGGGTGAATAGAGCTCAGGTTCCTTCAGGACGGCCGAGAACCTGGCCTCCAGCGTGTCCGGTTGCAGTGCATAGGACATATGGAAGCACATAATAGCCAGGTATGATTATAGAATATTATAGATTTTGCTGTGGGATTGATTATATTTGAGCCAAGCTTTTATATCGACAAGTGA
>CBDUXN010000235.1:0-4733 GCA_965371185.1 uncultured Thermoplasmata archaeon | reverse complement strand
CTTGTATTATAGTTATTACTTATAAATTTTTTTATGTAATTATTTTTCACCTTTGAAATTAAACAACTTATATATTTATATAGGTATTATGGTTGTTCATCCTATTTATAACAAAGGAGGTTAGTTTCTGAAGATCATCGCAATTACGGGAATGCCAGGCTCAGGCAAGGAGGAGTTCGTCAAAGTTGCCCTGGGGGAGGGCATAAATGTGGTTAGAATGGGGGATGTGGTTCGAGCAGAGGTTCAAAAAAGGGAACTTGAGCTCACTGACGCCAACGTAGGCAAAATCGCACATGAAGAGAGAAAAAAACACGGTTATGGAATCTGGGCTGAAAGAACGCTTCCACTGGTGAAGAGCGATGTCGTTCTCATAGATGGCATAAGGGGCGATGCAGAGCTGGAGGTGTTCAAAAAGGCCTTCAGGGACGATATGATAGTTATCGGCGTTCACACCTCACCGAAAACCAGGTACGAGAGAATCAAAAGCAGGATGAGGGAAGACGCCACAATGAGCTGGGAGGCCTTCTGTAAAAGGGACTCAAGGGAGCTTGAGTGGGGTATAAGGAACGCCGTAGCTCTTTGCGATCTCATGATAATTAATGAAGGCAGCCTAAGTGAGTTCCGCGAAAATATAAGAAATCTACTGAGAACGCTCTTATGACGGGATTATCAGAGCACTACCACGTCACGATCTTAATCTTAATGGCCTTGTCAGGGCATGCATAGCCGCATTCGTTGCAGTCCTCGCATAGGAACTCTGTAACCTCTATTTTATTGCCTGAAATCCTGACGGCCGAAGTAGGGCATCTGTCCACACACACAGGCTCGATGTAAGTTCCGCAAAGTCCGCATTTTTCATGATCTATTTCCACTACCATACTCACACCCTACCTTTTCCATTTCATTTCTTTTCCATTGAAATTCGCCTCAGGCAGACCCTGTCACCCCTTGGGATCGCCTTTAACGTCTCCAACTTAACGCTTGTGTTGAACAGCGCATTGATGTCCTCAATTACGGTCTGGAACCATTTGTCGCAGCCCAGGACATCCTCTTCCATAGGAGCGCCGTACCGCCTGGCGAATTCGGGCCAGGGGCATCTGTCCCATTGAACATATATCTCATTCTCGTTTTCCCCTTTCACGATCTTTGCATCTTCTCCCATCATCGTGGAGCTGTCCACGATGCATTTCCCAATGTTCTCGATAAAGCTTGGTTTGGATATATCAAGCCTCGTGAAATACGCTTTAGATGTGTCGTGGCCAACAACCTCCCAGGCTTTCAGAACCAGGTCCAACGGTTTGAATTCCGGGCGGGCGCATTCTATTGCGGCTTGACGCCATTCATACCAAGTCGCCCTTGTTATATTGCCCAAGGCTTCGAACTTCGTCATCAGTTTTCTTATCTCCTTTTCTGGATCAACTGACATTCCCAAACCTCCTTCAGATGCGTATGCCTGTTCTGTAACCGTCGTGCAGCGCGTGTGAAAGCGCTCTTGGAACGAGGGCATCGCCGATAACATGCGTCTCGATGTTTAGTTCTCTTGCCGCCTCTTTTAGGTCATCTACTGGTTTTCGTTCTGCGAACACGATGGTGTCGGCAGCAACGGGAATCCTGGTATCGTGGAGCGCCAGAACTACGGCCCCAGAATCAGTTATCTCTTCAACGGTGCTGTTCCTGTAGGTTCGAACACCCTTTTTGCTGAGTTTCTGAATGTACCTCCATATGTACGACGGGTTGACATCCTTGCCCACCTTTCTCTCCCCGCTGACCAATGTGATCTTTTTACCTTCCTCTGCAAGGTGGAGCGCTGCTGCGATACCTGGTTTTCTGCCGCCCCAGACTAAGACTCTGTCCCCTGTTTCAGCCCTTCCTTCAAGGACATCCAGCACGCTCACGATATTGGGCCTATCATGACCTGGGATCTCTTCAATAAAGAACCTGGCCCCTGTTGCTATTACAAGGGCATCAGGCATCTCCTCTTCGATCATTTCTGGTGTCACCGTGGTGTTTAGATGCATGTTCACCCCAGCTTTTTCACATTGGGCTGAGAGGTAATCTATCACTCCGTAAAGCTCCTCATCTCCGTAGGGTGCCTTTGCAGCGTAGTGTATCTGCCCTCCAAGGAAGTCGTTGCTGTCGTAGAGGTGAACCTCATGGCCTCTCAAAGCGGCACCTCTCGCGCATTCGAGCCCTGCTGGCCCTGCACCCACGATCATGATCATCTTATCCCTTTCTGGGGGTTTTATCTGCCATTTCGGGTCCCATTCATGTGCGCACAAGGGATTGACATAGCAGGTCATTGGCGCGTCCCTGAACAGCCTTGCAAGGCACAGGTTGCATGCAACGCAGGGCCTGATATCCTCCTGTTTATCCTCTAAAACCTTCTTTGGCATGTGCGGGTCGGCGATCATGGGCCTGCACATCTCCCATATATCGAGGATTCCATCTGCGATGGCCTTGTTGGGCAGCTCTGGTTTGAACAACCTGTAAGCCATGGAGACGGGAACATTTACAGCCTCCTTGGCACGCTTTGCATTGTACAGCCAAGTGCCCTGAGGAATATCCCTGCTTATCACTGGAACACTGGATTCCTGCCAGCCTTGTGTAACGCTGAGGCAGTCCACTCCAGCCTTTTCAGCAATTTTGTAGGTTACCATGGATTCCTCTGGAGTGTTTCCTCCAACATCGTCCAAAAGCTCCTCTGCACACAGCCTTATGATGATCGGAACATCCTTTCCGCAAACATCCCTGACAGCCTCTATGGCCTCCACCATGAAAGTGCATCTCCCCTCTATGTCACCGCCGTACTCATCTGTTCTTCTGTTTGTGTAAGCTGATAAGAAGTTCGATACAAGATAACCAACTATACCCGATATCTCCATGATGTCGAACCCAGCCTCCAGCCCCCTTCTTGTTGCGTCAGCATGCTCTTGAATGCATGTTTTTATGTCCTCTTTGCTCATCTCCTTCACAGGCTTGAAGACCCTGAGGCGCTGTGGAATGGCTGAGGGACCAACGCAGTACGGCAGCTCAACTCCTCCCACTCTACCACAATGCATTAACTGATAATTTGAAACCGCACTTTCCTCCTTGATTGCATCTGCCAGTCTTTTCAATCCAGGTATGAACTTATCCTCCCATGCAGCAGCCTGGCCAACATAACCTCTCCCCTCACCCTTGGGGTCCATGTAAACGCCTTGAATGGTGCAAATACCTCCTACTACTCCTATTGCCCTCTCTCTTATGTACGCCACATCCGCATCCGTGACGTAACCCTCAGGCGAGTTCAGGTTGTCCTCTGTGGCCGCGTATTTTATCCTGTTGGGGATGGTTAAATTCCCTATCTTTATCGGTTTAAAAAGTTCAGGATACCTCTCGAATCCTGGATACTGTGTATAATCCCATTTCGTATCTTGAGGCATAATAAACCACTACTCCACGCCCTTGTCAAGGTAATCGAAAGAACGATTTGGGTAAAGCCCTGGTCAATATTTAAGGATTTTTACGGGTTACATTCATTCCTTTAAACTCATTGCAGCTATCTCGTTCAGATCGTGCACTTTCAACGGGATCTTTTTCTTTTGTGAGGTGAGTTTGAAGTTCAAATAACACATTGGACAGGCAGTCACAAGGGCGTCCACCTCAAGAGGCACCACTTCCCTTTCCAATTTTCTGTAGGCGATTTCCATGGCCGTCTTCGGATCGAGGGATGGTAGGCCTCCTCCACCGCCGCAGCATGTGGAGAATTGCCTGTTCTTATCCATCTCAACAAGTGTGATACCTTCGATGGATTCCAGCAGGGCTCTTGGTTCCTCGTACACACCTGCATGTCTGCCCAGAGTACAGGGATCATGATATGTGACAGTCATAGGTTCCTCAAGCCTGAGGCCGCTCAGATTTTTAACAAGGAATTGCGATGAATGTAGGATCTCGACACCTGAAATCTCGACATCCAAAATCTCAGGATATAGTCTTGTAAAAGCGTTATAGCAGCCTGAGCATGGGGCTATCAATTGCTCCACCTTTGCACCCTCAATAGCCCCTTTAACCTTCATGGCTATGCCTTTGGCCTCCTCAAGAAACCCAAGACAGATCAAAGGCTCGCCGCAGCAGGGCTCTTCTCCCAAACTCTTGTAACCACTCCCAGCTCTTTTCAGCATCTCGGCAGTTGCTAATGCTATGTTAGGTGTTCGAATGGAAGGTGTGCAACCAATCCAGTAAAGCGTCTTTGCATCCTCTGAAGATTGTAAGGGGGGGTCAATCCGCGATGTTTTTGTCTTGCCTGTAAACTTGTACGGACTGTTATTGTTCTTGATGACATTGAGAACATCGTGCACTTCCCTGGGCGCAGCATTTTTCTCCAAGGCCAATCCTCTGAGCGCGGACACCAATTTCGGTATCTCAAGTCCTTCGGTGCAAAGCTCCTTGCATCTATAACATAGGGTGCACAGCCAAGGATATCTTGCCAAGAATTCCTCCTCTTCATGCATATCCAATTGAAGATGTCTGACCAGCCTTCTGATATTGAACTCACTCACATCACTTGTGGGACAGCTTGCTGTACATGTTCCGCACTGCTCACACCGCCTGATCAATTCTTTATACTGCTCAGTTATCATGTTCCCACTCAAAGCTTGAGATCTTCAACCATGCTCTTTACTGTCTTCACGAACTTCGGGCCGTCGGCAGCTGAGAGCCAAACGGTCCAAAGTTTATTATCGTCTAAGCCTTCC
>CBDUXN010000234.1:0-4777 GCA_965371185.1 uncultured Thermoplasmata archaeon | reverse complement strand
CGCTTTTAATGTGCACCGCCCCGAGCCAGTCAGCCAAATCTGAGGAGTTCTTTATCGTGGCGGAGAGTGCGATGATCTGAGCATCCGGATTGATCTGCTTGAATCGCGCAAGTATTACCTCCATCGTGGGTCCCCTGGATGAGTCGTTGATGAGATGCACCTCGTCGGCCACGATGAGCCTCAACCTGTTCAGCCAATCAACCCTGTGCCTGAGCAGTGAATCCGCCTTTTCGGATGTTGCAACCAGGATGTCGAACCTCTCCAATGAAGGATCAGGTAGGTCATAATCCCCCATGGAAATGCCAACTTTCACGCCTATTTCCTCAAAATCCTTCAGATCCTCGTATTTCTCCGAGGCCAAAGCCCTCAGGGGCACGATATAGAGCACCTTGGCGCCCTGCAAGGCCCATCTCAACGCTGCAAGGTACGCCACAAGCGATTTTCCTGAGGCTGTGGGCACGGCCATGACGAGGTTCATTCCCTGGAGTGCGTAATCTATCGCCTCCTCCTGCGGTGGATACAGTTCCTCGATGTCCTGGTCCTTCAGTATCTGTATAATCCTCTTGTCTATGTCAAGCTCCGAGACCTTCATCGAGCATATGATGGTATTTTGGGGTTATATGCTTTGTTTATGAGGGCTGAGGTTGGATTTTTAAAATCCTCCACCCTTTTGCTTAGATCGGTGTTTATGGTGGACTCTTCTTTCATTCGCCTACCCATTATTTGTCCCTTTTGATCTTACTTTGACAATTAGGGCATTTTAGTGCATCAGATCGTACTTCCTCCCCACAATATGTACATTTAATCTTAATTTCTACACCCTTTAGCCAAGGATTGAGAAAAATCACCATTACTAATTCAAATAAAAAAATCGCTATATAAAAACTGATTAATAAATTAATTCTTAATCCCTCCCTAATATATTCTTCCATAGAATACAATGACATAGCGAAACCAACATAAGTCCATAACGAAATAGCAAATGCCACGATTATATTATATAACATCCATTGAAATTTTGTCTTATCTTTTGGGATATAACCCATCAACTCAAGGAGAATTATACTGTATATTACTATCATGCTCAACAAAATGAACAGACCAGGAAAAGGAAAGACAAAGAAGAAATTAATAAAAATAAAAACCCCCAAAAAAAGAACCAATATAAATAAAAAAAGATTAACTTTTAGTTTTTTTCTTTTTTTGTATTCGATATCTAAATCCATTACTATCCGCCCTTCGCCCTCTAGCCTCGGCCTTGGCTTGCTCATCTATCGTTTTATTCGTTTATATCAGTATCGCTTTCACAATAATCTTTATTGATTTTTCTCCACATAAGTAATAATTATTTGCATGTTTTTCTATTTTAAGGAAAAAAGGCAGCAAAATATTTATTAACTAAATTATCAATAATTAAACAAACGAAAATTAACAAAATTAGTAAGAAGGGTTTGAATGAGGAAATCGATTATAGCATTAACAATATCCATTGTGATGGTCATAGGTATTTTCTCTGGTTGTACATACCCTGAATGGCCGGTAATCGTTAGAATAAATAACAATGGAAACCAACATGAGAATATCGAACTGAATATTGACGGTTCTATTAGGTTTTCTGGTGGTTTAAATTCAAGTGAAAGTTACGTTAGGAATTTTATTTTAAAAGAGGGAGAACATACCTTTGAACTATATCGTGAGGTCGATGGTAACTATCAGTTATATAGGACAGCAACTATCCAAGTCAATATAGAAAGAAATCTTACATTTGAGATTGAATAATATTTGCATGTATCATTTTTTAATTTAAAATGAAAAATGGAAGGTTTTAATTCAAATTCTCAAATATTTGAGAGAGATCATTATAAATGTATTTTGCCGTTTTATGACGGAATTTTGCGGCGGATACAAGTTATATATAGTTATAATTAATTACATGATATACAGAGCAAGGGCGTGTGCCCAATGAGCATAATCAAATAGGGTCGTAGCATGAATAATTATAAAAAATTCTATCTGAAAACATTTGTAATAATTTTCCTATACACGAATATAGTCTTTATTGGCTTTTTTTCATTATATTTCTATTTAACTTTAAGAGATAATCCATTTTATTCTTTTGAATTGTCTAATATCCTAATTCAATTTCAAATCCTTTGTGGAATATTAACTGGTTGTGGTGGCGGTATTGTAGCATATTATTATTATTCTCGTGCATTCAGATTATTACAGGAAAAGGAAGGAGATAAAAAATGGAAGATGGTTGATAGAATTAATTTTCAGCTAAAACTCTCAATAGACCAGGTGTATGACAGATCCATTTCATGCATTTCTTCTATAAAATGGCATATTCTGGAAGAAAAAAGAGGTTTCGAAGATAATCCACTTGATTTTAGAATTCTCGGCGTTACAAATTATGGGATACATTTGTACCCTGATATTTTTATAATTGACATCTCCGAACTCGGAGATGGATTTTCTAGGGTCGATTGCTCTGTGAGAACTGTCTTTTCAAATGAACCTTATGGAGGAAAGAGGTGTGGTAAAAGGCGCAAGAGACTCACAGATTGTTTATCACCACAAAAATTCAATTACCAAATACCCTATTCCCCCTAAAAGCGAAGCATAATTGCCAGAAAAAGGCCCTTTTCTACCTTTAAAATTCAAATACCCAAACCAGAATTTTTATTAACCACAAGGGCATATATGCCAGAGCAGACACCAATAGGAGGTGCCAAGAACGCCCTCAAAGTCTTCAAATGATACCTATAAACTCATCAAGAAGCTGTCCGATGCCTTCGGTGTTTCCGGGAACGAAGGTCCGGTCAGAAATATAATCAAACGCCACATCAAAGACCATGTTGATGAGATAACCACGGACAAGATAGGAAACCTCATATGCAAGAAGAACGGAAAGGACAAGGATCATGCCATAATATTGGCTGCCCATATGGACGAGATAGGATTGATGACCAGGGAGATCAAAAAGCGCGGCCACATTCATTTTTCCATGGTTGGTGTTCTGAGCAAGCAGACCTTATTGGGCCAGAAGGTGCACATACAGGGCAGGAAGAAGGAGATCCACGGTGTGATCACACACAAGAAGCTGCATATCGGGGAGGAAGCTGAGGGATTTCCTGAAGAGGCGGAGCTTTTCGTAGATACCGGGCTGAACAAGAAAGAACTGAATAAGATGGGAATCGGTATCGGCACATACATCGTGCCTGAAAAGAAACTGGATGTTCTAGGCGATGGTAACATAATCTCAGGGAAGGCGTTGGATGATCGACTAGGCTGCGTCACCCTGATTCAATTGGCTGAGAGCATAAAGAAACCCGTAGGGGATATATACTATGTCTTCACCGCACAAGAGGAAATCGGGATGTACGGCGCCAAGACCTCGATGTGGAAAATCGATGCTACATGCGCCATCGCGGTGGATATATCCTTTGCCACGGATGTCGCTGACTCCGGCATCATGCTGGGCAAAGGCCCTGTCATCACCGTAAAGGACAGCGACCTCATAGCCAACCGCGCTCTCGTAGACTCGCTGGTTGAGCTTGCCAAGAAGAAGCACATCCCCTACCAGTTGGAGGTCAGCGATATCGGCACAACTGATGCGCTTTACATGTCAATCAGCAAGGGCGGCTTGCCTGCAACAGCTGTGGGAGTTCCTATTCGCAACCCCCACTCCACGATTTCCATTGCCGATCTCAAGGATATGAAGAGCTGCATGCGGCTCCTGAAGGCCTTTTTGATGGATCCGCCTAAGCTTTAATTTTCCATACCATCAAACAATCTAAATATCCAAAAGCACATTCGGAATCGGTTTTTGAGATGGCGAACAAGATCAAAGTTCTTGACGAGAGGGTCATCAGCCAAATCGCTGCTGGAGAGGTCATTGAAAGGCCTGCCTCGGTGGTTAAGGAGCTGGTGGAGAACGCAATCGATGCTGACGCTTCGCAGATTATTATTGAAGTTCACGACGGAGGAAAAAAGTCCATCAAGGTGGTGGACAACGGAATCGGGATGAGTCGGGAAGATGCCGAGATGGCATTGCTTCGCCATTCCACCAGCAAGATCAACACGCTGAGGGATCTGGAATCCATAGCATCGCTGGGCTTTCGGGGAGAGGCCTTGGCGAGCATAGCTGCGGTGGCAAAACTCCAGCTGCTCACCAAACCGAGAAATGCTGGAACTCAGGCGGGGACAGAGGTTTTTGCAGAAGGTGCGAGAATAAAACATGTCAAGGACGCTGCATGCAACGAAGGCACGACTGTCATCGTAAACGAGCTTTTTTACAACATCCCTGCAAGGCGGAAGCACCTCAAAAGCACAAGGGCGGAACTCGCCAAGATCACTGATGTCGTCACACGGCAGGCCCTGATCCACCCGCAGATATTCTTCAAACTCGTGCACAATCGCTCGGAGATCATCAACACCCCCAGGGCAGCTTCGCTATTGGACAATATCGTTCATATCTACGGTAAGGAAACGGCAAGAGGGATGCTTGCATTGAATTACTCTGATCATGATGTGAAAATCGGGGGATTTATTTCCAAGCCTGCCGTAACCCGGAAATTACCTTCCCACATTTCCGTATTCGTGAATAAACGATACATCACATCGAAATTGCTCACCGCCGCGATAAAGGAGGGATATCACAATCTGATCATGAAGAACAGATACCCCCTTGCAGTAATTTCCATGGAGATACATCCCAGGAAAATAGATGTCAACGTGCACCCAACAAAGCAGGAAATCCGGTTCGAGGACGAGA
>CBDUXN010000233.1:0-4821 GCA_965371185.1 uncultured Thermoplasmata archaeon | reverse complement strand
TACCTGAGAATATAAATCGTGCATTGGAGCATCTAAAATCTATGGATTGCTTGACCGAGGTCTATTTAACAACAGGAGCTTTTTCGATAATCGCAATAGGATATTTCGAGGATCGAAACGAATTGACGCGGTTCATAACTGGGAATTTAAAGAAAATAAAAATGATAGATTATGACGTTATTACTGTTCTTCAGAGAATTAAGCACGAACTTTATTCGATCTGAGATTTGGGAACACTAAAAATCAGCCACAGCTATCACAATAAATTGAGCGCAAAACCTATCCCATGGATCCCCTCACTCCACAATAGGGACATGAGAGCATGTCGGTGCCTTTCAGCACAGAAAACGGTTTTGAGCATTTTGGACAATTGATATTTACCATACCCGGAGGTGGTGGAGGTGGTGGGGGATAATGTTGAGGGGTTTCGCCAGGTTGTGGATATGGCGGAGAAGATTGAGTTGGTGTAACATAGGCGGTTTGACCAGGATAGGCTAACGATGGAGTTGCACCAAGCGAAGATGCTTGACCAGGTACGCTGGTTCCCGCTGCGGACGTCTGCCATGATTCCACGGCAGCAGCCGCTTTACGTCTTCTCCTAACAGCCATCGCCGAACCAATAATAACGGCAGCCAATATCGGTATGAGAAAGACCCATAAGGGGAGTTCCCAGCCGAATCCGCTTGGACTTGTACCAGGGACTATTTCTGACTTTCCGTATGATACAAGTTCCATGGACATGGTCAGTTCCCTGCTATCACTGTAGTACTCTGTTTTTACAGGAAGACCGATATCAGGTGAATAATATTCCAGTACATATCCACCAGGGACGGAACCAAAAAATGGATCGCTTCCACCATAATATTCTTCGGACATTTCTTTTGACCATATTACAAATGTCTCAAAAGTCCCTGCTGGAACTGTAACCTCCTCTACATGAAGAGCTTCTAACTCCGATATGGATTCATAGGTGTCCTCGGTTGAGTATGAGTAGCTACCACTGGTAGTAATCTCAGAGGTAACCATGGAAGCAGATGTCCAGGTTTCGGCAATGCTTACTGGGAACTCATATTTGTCCATTGGAGGTTCATAGATCGTTGTTGATTGCTGTGAATCTGTCATGGTCATCCCATAGCTGGAATAGGTATTTTGGGTATTCATAATCCCTTTTATTGAGGCCAAATCAGATGATCTTAGCCACTGGGTTCCATCCCCTGTTGAAGATACAGACATAGTTTCTTCCATAAATGTCATTGTCATCCTCATGCTCATCGTAGTATCGATTACATATGCCTCGTAAACCGTTCCGTTTATCTCGATGGTTTCTTTTTTAGTTACTGTCATGTTCATTTCCATGTTCATATCCATGTCATCAGTTGGGAGGCCGTAAAATCCAGTCATATCAACTGAGTAACGATATTCATAGCCCACCTTCAGTGCGGGAACATCAGTTGTCCTTGGTGATACAGCATTGCTCTGATCTACATACACGGTTATTGTATCGAAATAATAATCGGTGCCGTCGTATGCTCGGGCATGAAGGGTGTGCTTACCATCCGCAACGCCTGTGCTCTGCCATTCGTAGCTCCAGGTCTCCCAATCGTCATTTGTAGAGGTTAAAATCCATCCTCCTTCCGACTCTGAATCGAATTGTATCTCCACTGATTCCATTCCATAATACGGGTCTGTATTTCCCTCGATTATCTTAGTTCCGCTCACTGTCGCACCTGGTTTCGGTTCCGTGATCATCACAGGCATCTCATAATAATCAGGGTACTCATCCCATGGCGATCCTGAGTCTGGTGCATAGTCAAAAAGAGACAGCTCAGCCACATCATCATACTCATCAGCCTCGCCCCAGAAATCAAATTCCTTTACCTCTCCGATATCGCTCATCTGTACCCTGACTTCTAAGGTATCGGTTCCCGAACCTGAGGCCACCAGAACATCTTCGTTGCCGTCCTCCATACTGAATCCGGCACATACACCATTGCTGTACATGATGATATATATCCATTCCTCTCCGTCCATTAAATAGAAGTAATAAGTTACGTCATCAGAATCAGTTATCACGCCACTTACAATCATCTCAAGGATAAGTTGATTACCCAGAATGTTTTCTGAGGATCTGACTTCAAGGATATCAATGTGCTCATACCCCTGAGCATATATAATGCCCTCCCAGTCCTCCACATCGCCCTCTGGATCGTCGTATATCAAGTCAAAACCCTCACCACATGCGAGGCCTGGAAGAAACAAAACTATCAAACACAGGCTCAATAGCACTTTCCCATAGGTCTTTGTAATCATACGTAACCCTTCGCTTATGCCCATAAACGATTGTTCTAAAAGTTTAATAGCTTTTTGGTTAATAAAAAAGGAAAGAAGATTTAGAAGTTTCTCTCCGAATCGCACACATAATTTAATCAGTAAGCGGGTTTATCCCCTCCTCCCGTACTTTAAAAGTATATTACAGCTCCCCTCTGCGCTTACCATACAAGGCCCAACAGGATGTTCAGGAGTGCAAACTTTACCAAACAATGGGCATTCATCTGAGTAGATAACTCCTCTTAAAACATCCCCACACCTGCAGCCTTTGGGCTCCTTGAAAACCATATCCTGGATTTCTTTCAGATCATCCCTGAACACCTTTCTTGCATCATATTCCTCGAATTCTTTTCTCAACCTCAAACCGCTGCCGGGAATTTCAGGGAAGCCTCGCCACTTGATGTCTATTGGCTCGAAAATCTCATATATCACCTGAACGGCCTTTGGGTTGCCTTCATATCTAACACTTCTTGTGTATTCTATCTCCACCTTCGCCTCACCCTCTTTAATCTGTTTGGCGAGCATGTAGACACCCATGAGAAGATCTATAGGTTCAAATCCAGCAATTACCTGGGGTACATGATATTTCTCGGAGATAAATTCATAGGGTTTTGCACCGATAATCGTGCTCACATGACCCGGTTCTATGAGACCGTGCAATTTTACCTCACCGAGTTCGATTAAGGTCTTCAGAGCGGGTGGAATGACCCTGTGGCAACTTAAAATGGAGAAGTTTTTTCCTGCCTCCCCACTCTCCTCCGCTCTCTTAATGGCCATTGCTATACTGGGTATGGTAGTCTCGAATCCCACGGCCATGAAAACAACCTCTTTTTCTGTTTTGGAGGCGATCTTCACGGCATCGTCAACCCCATAGACGATCTGTATGTCGCCTCCCTTGGCTCTGGCATCAGCGAGAGAGCCTTTTACTCCGGGAACCTTTACCATATCTCCGAAGACCACAAGTTTCTTCCCTTTCTCAGTAAGTATTATGGCCTCCTCGATTTCTTTAGGCGTGGTAACGCACACTGGGCAGCCGGGGCCTTGTCTTATTTCCACCCCTACCTTTGCAAGATTCTCCTCCAGGCCGAATCTGACGAGCGTGTCCTGATGCGTGCCGCAGACATGCATCAATCGAATGTTCAGATCCATTCCCTTCAGTTTTTTTAAAATCGTCTCTGCAAGCTCTTTATCCCTGAGTTTGAATTTTTCCATCATTCTGGGCTGAGCCTCCATTTTTTTCCTTGACGTTCATATGTATCCGCCTTACAATACATTCCCTTCCACTCAATAGGTTAACCGCACCCTTGCATCTTGGGCAAAAAATACGTGGAATACGAAAGTGATCTTCTTCAGTTTTATTGGGGAGGTGTCCCTTATAACCACAGGAGGTACACTCGACTTCGGCCTTCTTCTCCTCGATTACCAAATCGGCTCCATTTAAAAAATTTTCTTCGGTCAATACCTTAAAAGAAAATTCCAATTGCTCCGGATTGAGGAACATCAGCTCACCGACATCAAGAAAAACCTTCTCCACATTCTCGATTTCATAATCCTTAATCGATTCCAGCGCGGCCTTGACTATGTCAACCATGATGGAGTACTCATGCATTCGGCTCCTCCAGCATCTGTCTGAAAAGATCCAACGTCTGCATGGCCTCCTCCTCACTGAGCACCTGAATCGCATAGCCGGCATGAACGATCACGAAATCTCCCTCATCAACATCCACCAGGGAAACGTTCACAGGCCTCTCCACTCCCCCAAAATCCACATTGGCCACAGCGTTTTCGTCTATGCTCAGGATCTTACCAGGAACTGCAAGGCACATGGATTTCTGGAATAGGAGGAGTGGTATAAAATCCTTTGGATTTATTGGACTTTTACGGTTGGATTGGGTAAGGATTCAAGGTCGTTCAGAACTACACTGTTTTTCTATTCAGCTTCCATAAACTCTTCTGGGTATTGAACCGTTCCTGCCTTACCTTTCAGAGAATCTTCAACGAGTTCAATTGCCATAAATGCTTCATCCGGTACTTCAAATGGGCACTTCACACCCCATTTAGAAGCCTTTTCAAATCCAAATTTTGGGTAATAATCTTTGTGTCCCAAAACAATGACCGATTCAAAACCGAGTTTCCTAACAATTTCGAGGCCAGCCTTTACAAGTTCACCTCCGATTCCCTGTTTCTGAAGTTCTGGAACAACAGCCATTGGAGCGAGAGCAAGCGATTCGTATTCAGCCTTGCCAACTATCTTTATTTTGGAAAAGAGAATATGTCCCACAATTTCGCCATCCAACTCGGCTACCAATGAAAGCTCAGGAACAAAATTCTCACCAACTCTGATCTTCTCAATCAGTTTGCTTTCGTCTTCCTGATTGAATGCCTGTTTGTTGATTTCATAAACTTTTTTATGGTCGCTTTTTTGTTCTTGTCTGATTTTCATATTATTTTCCCCTTGATTGCGTACAATTTGTCCTTCAGAAATAAAGGTTT
>CBDUXN010000232.1:0-4896 GCA_965371185.1 uncultured Thermoplasmata archaeon | reverse complement strand
TTTGTAATTATAAAAAAATTGGATATACAAGGGTGGAGAGTGCCCCCATTTCTAATTTGTTCCCTTTGTATGCCTGTAAGCACCTTCTAGAGACACCCTCACTACCTTGTAGGTAGGCTCTCCACACTCATCCTTGCACTTCTCGATATAGGTCAGGTAACCCCAATCTGCATTGAGGTGAACGACTGAAACCTCCTTCCCAGGGGGTATTATGGAGACCATGATATCCTCTTCTATAATCTAATTTAGAGGGGCAGTCACGAGCAATTACTATAAATACTATCAACATATGGATAAATAAAGTATGCTATTTTGTTATCAAGATTGATAATTTGTTTCACACCTCAGTGGCACGAGCAAAGTTTTTTATCCAATGAAAAGGGTATGAGCGATAAGGTGCGGTGATGAGTAAGTTCAGGCCATGGCTTTTTGCCATGATTATGCTCCTATTGATTTCCATCCCTACAGTTAATGCAGAGGGCAATATCAAGAGTGTGATGCATTCACCACAGGAACCCAGCGCGGGGCAGGACATCACGGTTTTTGTTGAAGTGAATTCCACCTCAAATATCACAGGTGTAAAATTGGAGTATTGCACTGTAGAACCTGCACAATGCTATGTTCCTCTCACTATGACTTTGGGCGAGGACAACACCTATTCAGCCCAGATCACCAGAGATTTTGAAGGCGGGACAATAATAGAATACAACATCACGATTACCTACGATAACGGCAGCGAAGAATATTCGCCGGTTGGTAGCCAATATCATTATATCAATTTAACTGGAGAGCCTTCTCAAAGGGAAAACAATCTGCTAATCGCCCTTATTGTTATCATCGTAATAATCATTGTACTCATAGTAGTATATTATATAATAAAAAGAAAATCTCAAAAAGTGAATAAAAAGGTAATTGCCGCTGGGGTTATTACGGTGCTCATTTTATCCGTACTAACAGCTGCCCTATTTGTAATTGGGCAAGGCCCTATTGAAAAATTCCCTGACTTCACTTTGACCGATATCGACGGCAACACATTCAACTTATCGGATTATCGCGGCCAGGTTGTTTTACTGGATATGATGTCCATAGAGTGCAAGAACTGCAAAATTGTGGAGAAGGACCTAAAGGAGGTATATCCAGAATATAGGGATGAGGTCGTTTTCATCACAATAGATATACTTGCTGGGGACACCGATGAGATGCTTAGAGATTATAGGGAAACGCACGATATAGAATGGACTATTTCAAGGGATACCCGGGATGGGATGTTCCTTAAGTATACGGGCGGAGGTATCCCAAAGATCTTAATAATCGATGCTGAGGGGTACGTAACATTCGAACACTCAGATCTCGTCAGCTCCGAAACCCTTGAAAGAGAACTGGATTTGACAATTTCCGGACAGGCCCAGGCAATCACCATCCAGCAGGCCAGTTTCTTTAGCTTAGCGATTATAGCAGGGATCGTCTCCTTCTTCTCGCCGTGCGCATTCCCGATGCTTCCGGGTTACATGGCATATTACCTGAAGAAATACTCTGAGGAAGGAGGGGAGATACCACTGAGGAGATCTGCAATAGCGGGAACTGTTTCTGCCACCGGAATTATTGTGGTGTATCTAGCTATTGGAATCGTTGTTGTATTCGCTGGGACTTCAGTAATGCAATACGTCTCTATTTTCGGATTGATTGTGGGGATTATCTTAATCGTTCTCGGGATTTTACTATTTACGCCCCTTCAATATTGGAAAATCGTTCGACCGTTTCAGAATCTCTGGACTCGGATACGGAGTTCACGCAGAAAAAAGACCGGGGAAAGTGAAGGAGGCGAAGTAGAAGGCCCCTCTGACAGTTCAGGCTCAGGGTTTTATGGAGGCATGTTCCTTTACGGCCTTGGTTATGGAGCTGCAGCAGCAGGATGCACTGCTCCAATTTTCATTGCAGTTATACTAACCGCCCTAGTTTCCGGATCGTTATTATTGGGCATCATATTACTCATCCTGTATACAATAACCGCAGCCCTCCTGATGCTCGGTGTAACCATAGCGATTGCATATTTCGGGGCAGATGCTGCACAGAAACTATCGAAGTATACCGAAGTTATCAAAAAAGTGAGCGGTGCCGTGCTTGTTGTAGTTGGTGTCTACCTCATATGGATCAATTTCGCGGCAATGTAGTGGCTTTTGATGGAAAGGTTCTCTGTCAGGGGGCGTTGAGCCTGGATGACGGGTTTGAGCTGACGGTTTGAAACGGTTTTATCGGGTGCTCCTAGGACCATATTCTATATAGACCTATATATTCTATTTGCAATATAAATATATAGCCTTTTACGATTATTTCAGTGAAATCTGGTGAAGTCATGGTTGCCTTTCCACTCATTCTCTTGATCGTAGCGTTGGCAGTAGGATTCTACATGGCATGGTGTATAGGGGCAAACGATGTTGCAAATTCCATGGCCAGCGCCGTGGGTGCAAAGGCAATAACGATGAAGCAGGCCGTTATCATCGCAGGAATTTTGACAATGTGTGGTGCAGTGTTCTTAGGGGCCAATGTTACTGGTACAATAAGCAAGGGCATCGTGGATCCAAATGCAATTGGCGATCCTACAAAGGTAATGTTTGGTGCTTTAGCCGCAATCCTTGCGGCTGCAATTTGGGTTACCTTGGCCACATGGAAATCCATGCCCATTTCAACAACGCACTCAATTGTTGGGGCAATGATAGGATTCGGCCTGATAGCGGGGGGTGCTGGGGTCGTTTCCTGGGGAAAGGTCGGTCAGGTTGCAGTAAGCTGGATTCTTTCTCCTGTGTTCGGATGCATTCTGGCCTTTTTGATCTTTAAATTGATAACAAAAGTCATTCTGGGAAGAGAGGACCCTCTGAGTTCGGCGAAGAAAACCGCCCCATTCTTCATCGGGGCCACATTTTTCATAATCTTTATGTCCCTCCTCCTTAAAACGAGATTGGGTGAGATGGTTATCCGCGGCCCAGAGCTGCTCATGGCCGTCATCATCTCATCCATAATCGCTGCAGGGAGTGGGATCACAGGTTATTACATTATCAGAAGGGTTGAACAGCGAAGTGGGGAGGGATACGAGGAAGTTGAGGAAATTTTCAGGAAATTGCAGATAATGACATCCTGCTATGTTGCCTTGGCTCACGGGGCAAATGATGTCGCCAATGCTATTGGCCCTGTGACAACTGCCACTGTTATATCAACCCAAGGTTCCATTCCCCAGGAGGTTTCGATACCAACATATCTATTGATACTTGGGGGCATTGGCATTGCAGTGGGCATCATGACATGGGGTTACAGGGTCATCAGGACCTTGGGCTCGAAGATCACCAAGCTTACGAACACAAGAGGATTCTCAGTGGACTTCGGTACCGCCACGACGGTGCTCGTGGCCTCGAAATTTGGTATGCCCATCTCCACAACCCATACTGTTGTTGGTGCGATTATCGGCGTTGGTCTAGCAAGAGGTTTGGAGGCAGTAGATTTAAGAATAATAAAGAAGATTGTGTTATCGTGGTTAATTACCGTTCCTATCGCAGCTATCACGGCCGCGTTAATCTATCTCGGTTTGATATCATTGATCTAAAACAGAGGTGAATGAATGGATAAAAATGTTAAACATGCTAGAATGCCTGTGGCAACAACCTTCAGAAAATCCCCCTTTGTGGGGTTGTACATGCACGCGGACAAGGTGAGGGAATGCATTGCAACCCTTGAACAAGCCCTTCAGGCCTACACAGAGGGCAGATACGAGGAATTCAAGGCCCTGGCTGCCAAGGTATCAGAATTGGAGGGCGAAGCAGACCAGATCAAGGGAAATACCCGCAATCATCTTCCAAGGTTCATATTCATGCCAGTGGACAAGGCGGAGTTCCTCATGCTTCTCAGGGAACAGGATTCGATATTGGACTATGCTGAGGATGTCGCTTTGTGGTTGGATCTTCGCTTAACCCCGATACCTGAGTCCATTAAACCTGAATTCATGGCCCATATCGATAAGGTAGTAGAATGTGTGGGGGTGTTGCAGAAGGCCTTGGAGAATCTTAAAGATCTATTGCAAACATCATTCAGCAGGAAGGAGAGGGAACAAACCAAGAAATTGATACATGAGATTCACAAGAAGGAATACGAGGCTGATGTGATCGAGCGCACCCTGACTAAAAAAATCTTTGCTTTGGAAAAAGAACTTGATCCAGTATCCATCTTTCATTTGGTGAAGGTTGTGGACCTCATCGCACAAATTGCAAACCATGCTGAGAATGCCGGGGACAGAATTAGGGCGATGATCGCCAAGTAACAATTTTCAGTTACCAGAGGTTCGAACCGAATACTGGTGTCACTATGCATAGACCTTCTATAAATAAAATAGAAAAAGCGATCAAGGAAATGGAGAAATTGTACTTTCCAGTGAAGAAGGAGATAAAGTCAAGGCTGAAACAGTTCGAAGAAACCTCGGAAAGGGGCAATGAGGGGGACATATTTGCTGAACTAGTTTTTTGTTTGCTAACGCCGCAGTCCAAAGCCAAATCTTGCGATAGTGCTGTCGAATGCCTTTTAGAAGGGGACCTTTTACTTAAAGGTGATAAAACGCAGATCGCCAAGGCGTTGAGAAGTAGGGCAAGATTTCACAATACAAAGGCAAATAATATCGTTAAAGCGAGGAAACTGTTCACGAAAAAGGGCAAACTTTTCATCAAACCCTTGATCGCTCAATTCTCTAAACCCGAGGATGCAAGGGAGTGGTTGGTAAGGAATATAAAGGGAATTGGCTACAAAGAAGCGAGTCATTTTTTGAGGAACATCGGTTTAGGAGAAGAGCTTGCGATTCTTGACAGGCACATATTGAAGAACCTGAAATTGATGGGGATTATCGAGGACATTCCAACC
>CBDUXN010000231.1:0-4972 GCA_965371185.1 uncultured Thermoplasmata archaeon | reverse complement strand
GGAGCCTGATCAACTCGGTATAACGCCAGTCCGTTTACGGGCTGGTAGTTTACTTTTAGTAAGATTTAAACATCAATACAATTCGATACCCCGCAAAGTGCATGGTTGAAAAAAAGAGCCACTGAAGGGATTTGAACCCCTGACCTGCTGATTACGAATCAGCCGCTCTACCTCTAAGCTACAGTGGCATTATATTGATTGACATGAAGTACAGAGAGGTTTAAAAGGATTTTGCGGGAGTTGAAGGGAATAGATTTTCTCCTTAGCGCCTGTAGTGGCCTTCCTCGTACAATCTCTTCGAACGCTTCAATGCCTCAATAACAGGCATGGTCTTACCAGCTAGAAAACTTATGCACGCTCCCCCACCTGTGCTGATATGATTCACCTTGCCCCCTAATTTCAGATTTCTTGCCGCTACCACGGTCTCCCCACCACCGATCACACTGAAGCCCTGAGATTGTGCAATTGCATTGAAGATGATTTTTGTACCAACTGCGAAATCCTCTATTTCAAAAACACCGGCAGGACCGTTCAGCATGATGTTCTTTGCTTCAAGTATCTGCTTTCTGTATTCCACAGCTGTATCAAGACCGATGTCGAAGATCTGGAGTTTTGGGGGCAAGTCATCTAGAAGGATGGCCCTTCTTTTTCCATCGTCGTTGAGGACAAGATCTGTCGGGACCTGTATTTTCCCTTTAAAATCCTTATCCAGCCCAATGGCAATCTCCATCAGTTCGATATATCCCCCCAATTCCCTTTCGAGAAATGTTCTGGTCGGTTCACCGAGATCGTGACCCCTTGCCATAAGGACGATGTTCGCCACCACCCCTGCGGTGAGCACCTTGTCAACAATATTATTTTGGAGCATATTCCTCATAACCTCGAGACTGTCAAAGACCTTGATCCCCCCGAGTATGGCGATGCTGGGCCTTTCTTTATTGGTTAGAGCTTTTTCAAGCATGGTTATTTCCTTTTCCATGACCCTGCCTGCAAGACATGGTAGAACCTCGGTGAAACCCACGAGGGATGGCTGGGCTCGATGCGCTGCCGCAAATGCATCGCCTATAAAATAATTTGCACGTTTAGCAAGATGGGAGACCATGTGGCTTTTGGCCTGTATTGAATAATCCATATTTCTCAGAACATGCTCCTCGGCAAAGAATCGCGTATTTTCCAGCAATATGACCTCACCATTCTTCATGCTCTTTACAGCCCCTAAGGCTCTGCTTCCAAAGAAGTCATCAATATGGGTAACATCCTTGCCGAGCCTTTTCGTGAGCAGCTTTGCATGTTTTGCCAGGCTGGTGAAATCTTTTTTACCTGGTCTGCTCTGATGCGCCAGCAAAACGACCTTCGAATCCTCAAGCTCACGAATGGTTTTTATATGGTGACATATTCTAGTATCGTCCAGTATCTCGCTTGTTAATGGGTCTATGGGCGAGTTGATGTCCACCCTAACCAGGACGGTCTTGCCCTTGAGGTCGAAATCATCCAATGTAAAGAAATCCTTGGACATGTTTTCGGTGCATTATGCACTCGTGGTATATAAAAATTATTTGGGTTTCCTTTTACGGCCGCCTATTCCCTCACCTTCGTTCTAATTTGCTATACGTTATGTTCCCTGGCTTCAATATGGGGAAAATTTATGATGAATGTCGTGCCCTTTCCAAGATCGCTTTCCACACTAACCCGTGCATCATGATTCCTGATAATCGTAGAAATAACATACATGCCAAGGCCCCTCTTCCATTCTTCAGGTCCAACATTCACATCCTCGTTCCTCGTGGAATGGAAGGGATCAAAAATTCTGCTGATATTCTCTTTCGGAATTCCGGCTCCGTCGTCCTTGAATATGGTTTGAACCGTGCCATTAAAACTCCTAGTCGAGATGGAAATCTTACCTTTTCCATTCAAAGCATGGAGAGAGTTCGTTATAAGGTTAATAAATAACTGCTGTATATCGCTTGGATTTCCCTCAATTTCTTGTATTTCGGTCAGATCTGTCACGACCTCCACATTTTCGAACCTCGTGATGCGTCTCATAACGCTCAAGGACTGTTTGATGATATCGTTCAGATTTATGGGTTCCATCTTCTGACCTAGCGTGCTTGAAGAATATCGTGTGAGCCAGCTCATAAAATCAGATGCTCTCAATGCGTTATTTATGATATCCCTGGTATAATCATGTATCTTCTCTGGCTCCTCCTCGTCCAATATCGCCTCTGCATGTCCACACACACATGCTAGATCGTTGTTCAACTCATGCGCTATTCCCGTAACGAGGGAGCCGATGCTCGCCAATTTCTCGGCTTTGATGAGTTCCGATTCCATCCTCTGCTTCTCTGTTATGTCCTTAAACAGTAGTATCGCAGAATAGCTTCCGTCCTGGTTCTTTAAGGGTGAATGCGTTATCAGGAACGTCTTTCCTTTCGGGGAATGGCATTCTATCGTTTCCACATTCATATTCTCAATCCCTTTTATGATGGGGCATCCTTCGCATGGCCTGTCCCTCTCAAAATGCACCTCGTGACATGTTTTGCCAATGACATCCTTGCCCATCGAGTTGAAGAGCCCCTTGTTCATATACTGAATCTTGTGATCCTCACCGATCACCTCCAAACCATCCCCAAGGTTCTCCACTATATTCTCATTAAACTCCTTTAAATACCTGATCTCATTTTCCGCCTCTTTTTTCTCCGTTATATCCTCTTCCACGTGCATCAAGCCTGTCAACTGTCCGTTTTTATCGAAGTACGGAAAACATAGAACTTGGGTCGTCATACCTGAATCGGGATCGTAGATCTCTTTAGAAACCGGTTTTTTCGTCTCCAAGATTTTTTCATGGGTGCACTTCTCCGGTAAAATTTTCGAGCAATGGAAAATATCATAGCATCTCCTCCCTATGATCCATTCAGGCCCAACGTTCACCTTCTTGGCGAAGGCATCGTTGATCTTTAGGACCCTGTGGTCCTTGCCAATTATTGCCAAGGGCTGTGAAATGTGGTTGAACGTATCTTCCCACTCCTTCCTTGCATATGAAACCTTCTCAAAAAGCCTAGCATTGTCCACTGCGATGCCTATTTGGTTGGATATTGTTGTGTATACTTGGATGTCCTTTGGTGTCAATTTACTCGAATCCCTTGTTCCTATAACCAGTACCCCTATCACCTCACTTTTTGCCCTCAGTGGAATGATGCCAAAGGAGTTGACCCCTTCCTTCTCCAAAGCGGAATTGCTATCATCTGGGAGCAGTGAGAAATTCCCGATGAGCATTGGATTGTTGGATTGTACCACCTTACCGAGAATGCCTTGGCTCAGCTCTACCCTTTTAAAGGCATTTTCGCTCTCAGGGCTAATTCCTTTGCTCGCCCTCATCACAAGCTTCTCTCCTTTCTCATCCAATAGGAATATTGCACCCCCGCCAGACCATAGAAGCTCTAGGGCTCTGTCCAACGCATTCTTTAAAATCGTATCCAAATCCAGTGATTGAGAAAGGGTCATACCGACCAGGTTGATGACTGTGAGCTCTCTATTGCGTTGAACGATCTCCTTCATCATGATCTCCTTTTCTGTGATGTCATTGCCAATGTAAAGGCCACCTATGGCCCCTTTCTCATAATCATTAATTGCGGTGCAGTACCAGGATATGAGACGCTCGTCACCGTTTTTGGTCACTATTTGCTTCTCCATATTGTATGTGGGCGTACCAGCTATCAATTCATGGAAATAAGCCCTCATGTCCTCCCTATGTCTCTCCGGTATGAGCAGTGATAGAAAGCTCTTTCCCATTGCCTCCTCCTTAGAATAACCTGCGGTATCTTCGGCGGCCCCGTTGAAAATCGTTATATTACCGTAAGGATTGAGACCTACTATGATGCTGGGGGCTGTTTCGATGATATTTTCCAAAAGGTCCTTCCGCCTTTTTATATCCTCCTCGAACCTGTTCTTTTCAATTGCAGGAGGCTGAAAGTCATTTCCTACTTCATTCGTAATATCACCTTCCATTGGGACAAATGTTATTCATTTTGACAGAATTCTGCATCAGTTATTTATATCATCAACTCAACATGTAAAGGGCCATCCCACAAGGAATTGCATGACCATTTTATCCTATATGGAAATTATTTACACGGTAAAATCGAATCAGTGGGGTGAATATAAACAATTTTTCTCGTTATTATCAAAAGTGAAAATTCGGGTAGAAATGAGTGATCGAAACCTCCTTATGCAATTAATTCATTTCCACCAATATGGCTGAAACCATATACGATGCCCATGTGCATTTTGGGCCTTCCACAACATGGCTGCCGTATATTAACCCCGAAATTCCTATTGAGGATGTTCTGAAAAAGATGGAGGAGCATGGCATCCAAAAATCAATAGTCTTTCCAAACCCACATATAGGGGATAAATATCCAAAGCTCAATGACTTGATGGCTGAGGCCCAGGAAAAATACTCCCCCAGGATCATTGGGTTCGGCAGGGTAGATCCCCGAAGGGGTGAGGAGGCAGTGGAGGAAATAAAGCGCATTCATGAATTAGGATTGAAGGGTGTGAAGCTGCATCCATATGTTGAATGCTTTAGACCTGACCATCCATTCTTTTCCGAATTTTTCGGCACGATAAACGAGTTGGGCATGGTCATTTTAATACATACGGGAACCATGTTCTCCTCCCCAGGATACCTCAAGGAAGTGCTGGAAAAATATCCTGATCTAAAAATCATTCTCGGCCACCTGCAAGAGGCCTGCATCCACCTGATGAGGGAATATGTGAACGTCTACTCAGACACATCAGGCTGTCGGGTATATCTTTTAGAACATGCAGTCAAAACCTGCGAAGACAAGATAATGTTCGGCTCAGATTATCCCTACCTGAACTATAGGGTGCAGATGGAGGTCGTGAAGGCCGCGGAGATCTCCGAGAAAGTCAAGAAAAAGATATTTGCTGAGAACTTTGAGAGGCTCTTATA
>CBDUXN010000230.1:0-4974 GCA_965371185.1 uncultured Thermoplasmata archaeon | reverse complement strand
CGAATCATTAAAGCTCGCCACCGAAGCTCTCGAAACCGCCAACCGCTGCGGCTATGTCCTCCAGCAGGCCGACATTCATCTCTTCCTCGCTGAGTTCTATAGGGACCAGGGCGACATCCCCAAAGCCAAAGAGCAAGCCGAGCTTGCCAAACTCCGCTCCCACCAGATGATCGATGTGGACAGTGGGGATTATATTACGAAGGATGAGGATACGAAGTGGAAGTACAAGCCATGCTATGATAAGGCGATTAAATTTCTGGATGATTTATACGGTTGAGCGTTAAAATTGTTCAAAAAAAGAAAAGAGGTGGGCCGGCCCGAAGATTTCATCAACCCCGTCTATATGAGGTATGCTGTTACCCTCACCAGCGGCCCCATTTCTTTGCAAACAAACCTATACCTCCCAAAGTCATAGGATTTCAATGTCTTTGGTTCCTTGAACAGCCTTAAGTTGCCAAGGATTTCTGTCACCTCGACAACGGCTTTGGAGTCAAATGGGCTCATGTTGAAGTCCAGGACAATTTCCTTCGTCTTCGGGTTGTATAGGATATCCACGAGGGGACGCCGAGAGGGCCATTTTATCGCCATTCTCGGCCACCTCCATTTGGTTTTGCGGATGTGTTAGAGAAGGAATTAGGGGGCCCCGTTTTCCAACTCCAAGAACAGATATGAACCCAATCATTATTCACAGCAGCGTTGCGATAGTGTTGCAACGGGGTCAGTAGCCAGTATACAACTTTTTCGTAAACTGCAAAAAGTATAATTATCCAAACTACGTTATTGAGGTAACATCAGGTAAAGGCAGAAAAGCAGGGGCGAGGTAATGGACAACGACGACCAAAAAATATTCGAGATGATTAAAGCCTCGGGCGCATCTTTATCAAGAAAAGAGATCAGATATCTGTTGGGACTCATTGGCAATGATAAAATCCCTTACAATCCCACCGAGGTTAGAGAGCTTTTGGAAATTCTTCAGGATAAAAAAATCCATAAAAATATTCAGGGCAGATACGATGCCGCAAGAGAGCGTTTGATTGAATTGAGGAAGGACACACTACCCGAGAAATGGGAGGAAAAGGGACCTATATTAGAGAAGATGTCGAAATGGTTGAGCGAAGATGTGATTTACAGGCGATTGCAGTTTTTAAAGAGGGAAAAATACATCGAGGAGGATTTTTCAAGGGGATATACCGCGTGGAGAGTTATTGAAGAAAAAACTCGACCTAAATCACAACCCTCTGCTACTAATAGAAAAAAGGAAGAGAAGGATATTGATAAGTTCGATGAGGAAAAGAAGGAGACAGCCGTAACTCAGCAAATTGAGATTAAGGGAGATATGCACGGGGTTATTGCGGGCAGGGATGTGCGTGCAGAGAAGATAGAAATCAGAGATGAGAGAGGAAAAAGTGAAATAAGCCAGAAGATGGGAGATGTCAAGGCCGAAAAATCAAAGGTTATCCAGGTGGCGGGGGATTATGTTGATAAGCGAAAAGAGCAAGGTTCGAAAGTTACAATCATATATAATGTTAAAGGAGATTTCTATCAGATTCAAGGTGATAAAGGAATAATTTCGAGCAGAAGGGAAATTCGTAAGGAGGATGTGGAAGAAGTACAGAGTGAATTGGGTTCTCCAGTATTCGACAGAAGATGCTGGATTGTAATTCCTAGGAAAGATGGTAGCGGAAACCCTGTCCCTGCTTATAAATTTAAAGAATATGAGGAGGAGTTACGTGAACATTTTAAAGGCTTTTCAGTCTTTGAGGACACTACAGGGCAGTACGTGGAAGAAGTTGAGGGCGTGACGGAAGTTTTTTATGATAAAAACAGAGTGTTCATGGTATGTTTTTCGAAGACGGAACTAAATAAACACGAGAAATTTTTGAGAGAATTTACTGAGAGAGTTCGGGATGAATTGGGGCAAAGGGGCGTAATGATAACCTGCGAAGATGCAAAAACCTATATCATAGGTAAGGGTAAAGGGAGGATACAATCTCTTCTGTCTCGATTCATAGCTCACCCATACCAACTTCAATCAAATTTTACAGGAAGAATTGAAGAACGAAAAAAGCTTACTGATTGGTTTTGTAATAGCCAATGTCCCGTAGTTTCGCTGACCGCAATAGGCGGTATGGGAAAAAGCGCGCTTTCTTGGGTCTGGTTGAATCTTGATGTGCTATGTACTACAACCCCAGGAGTTGAACTAGACACCCCAGAGGTTAAGAAAGTATGTAATATTTCAGATGAGGGAAAGCCGGTAGATATCTTCCAATGGTCATTTTATCTCGGAGAGTTGAGTTTCAGCCAATTTTTAGTCGACGCTTGTCGTTATACAGGTGGAGAGCCTGAACCAGCAAAAGGCGAGGAAAAGATTACAGATAACGACAGGATGCGAACACTGGCATCGAGATTTCAAGATCATAGATACCTATTTATTCTCGACGGTTTTGAGAGGCTTTTGCAAGCTTACGCCTCTCAAGATGCTCCTCTTCTCAAAGAAAAAGATGCCGAGGAATATTCAGCTGAGGAAAGACGATGTTCGGATTTGTTAGTGGCTAGATTTCTTGAGAGCATCTCTGCTGGAGGGAAAAGCAAGTTTTTGATAACATCAAGGCTTGTTCCAAAAGAACTGGAAGGAAAACCAGGATTTTTGAATGTTGATCTTACTGGGATGAACGATGTAGATGCCATTTGCTTTTTGAATTCTAACAGGATAATAGGTTCAGACAGAGAAAAGAAAATGATTGCGAATCAATATGAAAATCATCCATTGAGTTTAACGCATCTTGTAAATGTGCTGAAAAAAGACCCAGACAGGCCTAACGACATAAGCCAAGCACCATCTTACGATGTTTCAACCAAAGTAAGGGGCAGGAGAGAACACATCCTCTCCCAATCTTATAGGATACTTCCTGAAGAATGGAAGAGGTTCTTGACAAGAATTTCGGCGGTTAGAGGATCTATAAGTTATGATTTTATCAAATTAGTTAATGGAGATGTAGATATTAAGGAGTTGGAAAAGGAGGTTCTCCCTAATCTCGAAGAGATGCGATGGCTATTCTGGGATAAGAAGAAAAAATTAGTGAATTTCCATCCATTGGTCCGGAGGTTTTGCTATCTAAAGTTGGAAGAGAGAGGGGAGAAAGTGGGCGTGCATTCCCAGTTGCGGGATTATTTTGCGAGTGTGCCTGAACCTGAGAAAATTGAGAGTATTGACGATTTGCAGCCGGTTATAGAATTATACCATCATACCGTTGGTGCAGGGAGGTATGATGAGGCTTGCGATTTAGCTTACGAGAGATTGATTCCAAATCCATTGTATTTCCAATTTGGTGCATATCAAACCGCGATAGAATTATTGCGAGCATTGTTTCCTGAAGGAGAAGATAAGCCACCAAGGTTATCGAAAGAGAGCGATGTTGCCTGGATACTGAACGCGTTAGCGAATGATTACTCCCTCTCCGGCCAGCCCCGCCGCGCGGTGCCGCTGTTCCTGCTAGGGAACGAACCCGATATTGCTGCGATTCGGAAAGTGTTTCCGAAGTTCGATTGGGAGGATATTGCGACCTACCCAAGAGGAGAAGATGCGAGGAAGGTGTCTGCCGGGTTGGAGGGGCTCGCCATCGGTCTCGGCAACCTCGCTAACCGTTTTAGAGACCTCGGCGATCTTGGGTCTGCGGAGTCCAACTTGCGACGAGAATTTGAACTATATAAGGAATTAAAATCTGGTGATAAAGATTTAGGTGAGAACCGGAATGAGTATGGTAAATTGATGATATATCTTGGAAGATTTGTGGACTCAAATACCATCTTGCGAGAAGCTTTCAATCACATGGAAAATGCACAAGCAACTCAATCAATGAGTGTGAATTGGGCCTACCGCTCCCTCCGCGCCCTCCTCATGGCACAAGATCCCGAAGCTGAGCCCGAATGGGCGAAGGAATTCGCAAGTGCGACCGGAGAGGAGCGAAGGGGCTTGTCCTCTGATTTTCCCCAAGGGCTTTTGGAAAAAGGGCTTAGATGTGCGAATAAAGCCCTCGAATTTGCGAAAAAAGATGCTGAGGAGACATATTATACACCAAGAGACTTCATCCGCGCCCGTTGGTTAATCGGTGCCTCCTATGTTGCGATGAAAAATGTTGATAAAGCAGAGGCTCCGCTCCAATTTACGATTACCGAGTGCCGAAAAATCAACCTAGTCGAAAGCGAAGCAGACATCCTTCTAACCGTTGCGAAGCTCCGATTCTTGCAGAATAGAAAAGAGGAATCCTTAAAGCTTGCGACCGAAGCCCTCGAAATCGCCAACCGGTGCGGCTACATATTGCAGCAAACAGATATACACAACTTCTTAGCAGAGTACTGGCTGGCACAAGGTGATGAGAAAAAAGCATGTGAAGAAGCTGAGAAGGCTTTAGAATGTTCCACACAAAAAATAGATGTAGAAACTGGCGAGCCTGTTGTAAAAGACAATCCCAAATACTACTATGTGCCAGCCCATAAAAAAGCAAAAGCATTCTTGGATGCTCACTGCTCCGATGCTGCAATATCCGACCCCGAAGGGGGGAGGTAAATTGCGACGCTCGCGGTGCCAACCGCTCCTTTTACCCAGGGGCTTTCCTAAAGGGCCTCAGCAAGCCGACATCCACCTCTTCCTCGCCGAATTCTACAAAGACGCTGGTGACTTTGAAAAAGCCGAAGAGCAAGCCGAACTCGCCAAGTTACGAGCCCGACAGAAAATAGACGTTGAGACTGGGGATTATATTACGAAGCCTGAGGACACCAAATGGAAGCACAAACCCTGCTCCGCCAAAACCGTCTCCTTCCTCTCCTCTTTGGAGTAAACCAAACCACCAACCGCAAATTTAAAACCCCTCTTCAAACACCCCCTCTCAAAACCCACTGGCCTCATTAAATATGCGGCATATAGACCTAAAAAATCATTTTAAATATACGGTATATGAACCCCTATTCTCATTA
>CBDUXN010000229.1:0-4989 GCA_965371185.1 uncultured Thermoplasmata archaeon | reverse complement strand
TTAATCCTGCGGCTGAGAAAATATCTATGATCTTTTCCGAGGCGATGGCTCTAGATACAATCTGCTTTATTGCTGCCTCAGCTTCGAAATCGGTTCTTGCTTCGGCTCCCGTTGTCTTTGATATAGCTGTACGCACTGCCTGGAAGAAAGCTACATCATCCCTAATTCGTTTTGTTTCTTCATGGGGCACAGCCAACGCGAATGCTTTTGATAAATCGCTTACAGATTTTAATATTCTTTTATCCCCGTCTTCCTGCTGCAAGATATGTTCCTGAGCTGCAGGGAGAAGTCGTAATTTGGATGAAGCATCCCCAGAAATCCATCCTGACCAATCAAATCCATGAAAAAGGCCACAGCATATCTCGTATTTCTCTTTCATTATTGCAACCGCCTCCTCCTGATCAATTGCAGTTTTACCTGTTCCCCCGCTTTCTGTGTAATCTGCCATAGCACGTCTTAATTCGTCAGCAATACCAAGGTAGTCAACCACTAGTCCTCCAGGCTTATCTTTGAAAACCCTATTAACCCGAGCAATGGCCTGCATTAAAGTATGGCTATGCATTGGTTTATCCAAATACATAGTATGAAGGCTGGGTGCATCGAAACCCGTTAACCACATATCCCTTACGATTACCATTTTAAAAGGATCGTTTGGATCCTTAAATCTGTTTGCTAGAACTTCTCTACGTCCCTTACTCCTTATATGGATTTGCCAATCCTCAGGATCGGATGAAGAACCAGTCATCACAATCTTTAAAATTCCTTTCTCATCTTCCTCGTGATGCCATTCTGGGCGATATTTTATCAAGGTATTATACAAATTTACACAAATTCTACGACTCATACAGACTATCATTGCTTTTCCTTCTATAACCTCCTGGCGCTTTTCATAATGTTCGATGATATCTTTAGCAATTGTATTGAGACGCTTTTCTGAGCCGACTATTTTTTCGAGTGCAGCCCATTTTTTCTTTAGGTAATGTTTATTTTCCTCTTCTTGTCCCTCTGTTACTTCTTCAAAGTCAGGATCTATTTTCGGGCGTTCTTTTTTGGAAAGCTCTAATTTTGCCAGCCTAGCCTCGTAATATATAGGCACAGTTGCCCCATCTTCCACTGCTCGCTGAATATCATAAACACTGATATAATCACCAAACACCGCTCTAGTGTTCTTGTCTGCCACTTCAATCGGGGTTCCAGTAAATCCTATGAATGAGGCGTTTGGCAATGCATCCCGCATATGACGTGCAAACCCATCTATGAAATCATATTGGCTTCGATGAGCCTCATCTGCTATGACAACAACATTATGCCGTTCTGAAAGAAGTGGATGCTCATCCCCTTTTTCTTCAGGAAAGAACTTCTGGATAGTTGTGAAGACCACTCCACCAGATGCAACCTTTAATTTTTTCCGAAGGTCAGGCCGATTCTCAGCCTGCACAGGTTTCTGTCGTAAAAGCTCATGACATCCTGCAAAAGTACCAAAAAGCTGCTCATCAAGGTCGTTTCTATCGGTAATAACTACTAGAGTTGGATTTTCCATAGAAGGATGGAGGATTATTTTTCCGGCAAAGAAAGCCATTGTAAGGCTTTTTCCTGATCCTTGGGTGTGCCAGACAACCCCGCCGCGTCGATCCCCTTTCTCAGAAGCAGCATATACAGTGGAATCAACTGCATTGCGCACAGCATGGAACTGATGATATCCTGCAATTTTCTTGATGATAGAGGAACCATCAGATTCAAAAACTATGAAATGGCATATATAATCAAGGAATCGGTTTTTCTCGCACAGCCCTTTGATTAACACTTCCAGCTGAAGCATAGATGCTGGAGCTAACTCCTCTCCTTCTATTGTCCGCCAGGGCATAAAACGCTCCTTGTTGGCTGATAGCGAACCAAATCTTGCTTCCAGCCCATCTGATATTATCAGAACTTCATTGTAAACAAATAAGGTCTCTATTTCCTTCTTATAGTTCTGAAGTTGATTAAAGGCGGACCAGATTGTGGCCTTTTCATCCGTGGGATTTTTAAGTTCGATTACTCCAAGCGGTAGGCCATTGACGAATATTACAATATCTGGTCGTCTTTGGTGTTTGCCTTCAACAACTGTAAATTGATTTACTACCAACCAGTCATTTTTTTCAATGTCATCAAAATCAATCAACTTTATCGTGATCCAACCAATGCTTCCGTCCGATTTTCGATATTCTACCGGGATACCATCGATCAGCATTTTATGGAATTCATGGTTATTTACAATGAGCAGCGGAGCCTCTGGTCTTACTATTTTGTTGATCACATTTGTCAAAACATCCATATTAATATCGGGATTTATCCTTCCTAAGGCGGTCATCAATCGATCTTTCAAAATCACATCACTATAAGCTGCTCTCTCCCATTTGTAATCTCCTCCCTCATAAGGAGTAATATTAGGACCATAAAGAACCTCGTATCCGAGTTCGGCAAACCAGTTTAATGCCTCTTCCTCTACCACTGATTCGGTAATCTTCGCACTCATGCAGGCTTATCTCCCAATCCTCTTTCTTTAAGGAATTTCTCTGCATCCCTGATTCTTATCTCCCCAGATATAAGTTTTGGTAGGAGGGTGTCGCGAATGGAGGCGAGGGTGCGAGATTGAAGAATATTAAATTTAATGTCATTTATTAATAATGAAACTTTATTATTAAAAACACCAGCTATTTCGATTGGAGGAATAATGATCTCATATTTTTTCATATCACCCCAATTAGTTCTTGGCATTTTTGTGCCTGTAGATGATGCGGTTGTAAAATTCACAAACTCTGTACTTGAAATATGATTTAATACCAAACTGAACCATTTGGGTGATTTTGGTATAACAACAAGAATATCTGTAGAACAGATTCCATCTATAACCGCTATACCTACTTTATGGAAGTATGGACGTAATTTACCAAATAAGATTTCCTCTTGATGAAACAAATATTTATTACTTTTAACTTCCGTTACATATCCCCAATTATCTAATGCAATACTTCTTCTTGGCATGTGTTCTAAACCGATATAGGGGGTATTATAAGGAACATCTTTGGGTTTAATTTGTCGTCGAGGGTTTTTTGCAATATCTCCAAAGTTACCAATCTCCCACCCCTTCGGAATCTCCCCTAACTCGGAATCCTCTAATTCATCAGGAAAAAGCGCTGCAGTCTCCTCATCCATTCCATAAGGTTTTCGCCCTTCCATTTTGGCTCGCACAGGATCAAAATCCACAAACCAGGATTTGAATATCGCTCGGGCCATAGTCTCCAGGGTTTCGTTCATCTGGCGGTTGATCTCGATTTTGTCGTCTAAATTCCATAAAAAGTTGCTAATAATTCTCTGTTCCTCGATTGAGGGATAAGGGACTTTTATCTCTGCTAAATGCGAAGACGCAATATTCCTTGATTGTGTTCCATGGGTAATATTTGAAACTTCCTGTTTTCCATATATTGAATTAAAGAAATAAAAATAGAATTTCGGATCTGCAATTTCTCTATTTAATGTTGCACAAATTAAATTTCCATCAAATATTATGGGTTCCGAATGTTCGATAACAATGCTACATTTACCTGCTCCTTCAGACATCATTGAGGTCCTTGAGAATATTAAATCATCTTTAGAAATCTTATATCTAATTAATTCTTTGTTATTTACTTTGGCACGTTCCATTGTTTGAGGACCAATTCTATCTGTAGAATATTGAACTCCCATTTTTAAAAGTTTTACACCTTTACCTAAAAATTCTTTCTTTTTATAAATTCCATGCCTAATTTTTCCATTTAATATTCTTTTAAAAGGGATATAATCCCATTCTTTTGGAATAGTACCATAAGTAGTTATTATGTGATTAGATTTCAAATCCTATCTCCTTAAGGTTTATTTTAATAGCTTCTTCTAATCTACTTGCCTCATTAAACTGTTCTCCTAATTTTTTAGTCAACCTCTCCATCTTCTCCTCAAAAGGCTCCCCCTCATCCTCTATCTCTGCAGCCCCAACATATCTCCCAGGAGTAAGAATATGATTATATTGTCTTATCTCCTCAAGTTTGGCGCTTTTACAAAATCCAGAAACATCCTTGTATTTGCCTGCTTCTGGATCACCCCGCCAGGCATGATAGGTTTTAGCAATATTGGCAATGTCTTCATCTGTGAGTTCCCGATGAACGCGATCGACCATTCTCCCCATCTTCCGAGAATCTATGAACAATGTTTCTCCTTTATGGTTCTGGAATTTGCCTCCGCTTTTTTTACGTGTGACAAACCATAAACAAGCTGGGATACCTGTTGAATAGAACAATCCTCCAGGTAAAGCGATCATGCAATCTACTAAATCTGCTTCTATGATATTCTCACGAATTTTTCCTTCCCCAGATTGCTGGGATGACATAGAGCCATTGGCTAAAACAAACCCAGTGATTCCTTTTGGAGCCAAATGATGAATGAAATGTTGAACCCAGGCGAAGTTGGCATTGCCTTTTGGTGGTACGCCATATTTCCATCTCACATCATCCTTTAATCTTTGACCGCCCCAATCGCTGTCGTTAAACGGAGGATTAGCGAGTATGAAATCAGCTTTGAGGTCTTTATGTGCATCTTTGTGGAAACTACCTTCTGGGTTCCATTGGATGTTAGTCTCGAATCCTCTTATTGCTAGGTTCATTTTACAAAGGCGCCAGGTGGTTCTATTGGATTCTTGGCCATATATTGAAATATCATTGACCCTTCCACCATGGGCTTCTACGAACTTTTCTGACTGGACAAACATTCCACCTGAACCACAACATGGATCAAAAACTCTCCCCTTGTATGGAGTGATTATTTCTACTAATAAACGCACAATACATCTCGGTGTGTAAAATTGGCCTCCTTTCTTCCCTTCAGCACTAGCAAATTGTCCAAGGAAATATTCATAGACCCTTCCGACTTGTTGCATAAACCCCTTTTAATCTGATTTTCCACGCAATTTAGATGAGG
>CBDUXN010000228.1:0-5039 GCA_965371185.1 uncultured Thermoplasmata archaeon | reverse complement strand
GCCTGCATCCTGATATGCCATTCCGGTGATATATCAAGCGCAGTGACAAATATCTTCTGTATATGATCAGGCACCTCCTCCATTCCCTGCACAGAGCCCTTCTTGGATATCTTTCTCATCAGCTCTTTGGAGTAAAAACCTTCTTCCTTTGCCACCTTCTCGAACATGGGATCGACAACCACGAGCTCCTCGTCGTTCAGGACATTGGCCCTGATGTAGGAAATAGCATACAGAGGTTCTATACCGCTTGAGCAACCTGCGATAATGCCTATACTGCCGGTAGGTGCAATGGTGGTTGTGGTGGCGTTTCTCAATTTCGGCTGCCCAGGGGCATTGTAAATGCTGTCCTCGAAGTTAGGGAATGATCCGCGTTTCTCTGCCAGCTCAATGGACATTTCCCTTGCCTTTTCCCTTATAAAGGACATCAACTTCTCTGCGATCTCCATGGCTTCGTTCGAATTGTAGGGTATGCCCAGTGTTATCAGCATATCGGCAAATCCCATCATCCCAAGCCCGATCTTCCTGTTCGCCTCCGTCATCTCCCTTATTTTATCGATGGGAAAGCGGTTCATTGTTATGACGTTATCAAGGAAGTGCACCGCTGTTCGAACCGTTTTTTCTAATTTGCCCCAATCGATCTCTCCGTCAGTAAGCATCCAGGATAGGTTTATAGAGCCCAAATTGCAGGACTCGTAGGGGAGGAGAGGCTGCTCGCCGCATGGGTTCGTGCTTTCTATTTCACCAAGCTTTGGGGTTGGATTGTCCCTGTTCAACCTGTCCAGGAACACGATTCCAGGTTCACCGTTCTTCCAGGCCATCTCAGCGATCTTATCAAAGACCTTCTTTGCGTTGAGTCTTTCCACAACCTTCTTGGTGCGCGGGTTCACTAGGTCATAGTCCTTGTTGTTGTGGACAGCCTTCATGAACCCCTCTGTCAAGCCAACAGAGATATTGAAGTTGTTGAGTTTATCGTTGTCTTCTTTGCAAGTGACAAATTCCATGATGTCGGGGTGATCAACCCGAAGAATGGCCATGTTCGCTCCTCGCCTTGTACCTCCTTGTTTGATCGTCTCTGTGGCGGCATCAAAGACGGTCATGAATGAAACAGGCCCTGAGGAAATACCTTTTGTGGATTTGACAACATCGTTCTTTGGTCTGATCCTTGAAAACGAGAATCCTGTTCCACCACCGCTCTTATGTATCAAGGCGGTGTACTTTATGGTATCAAAGATACTGTCTATTGAATCCTCTATGGGCAGTACAAAGCACGCGGACAGTTCCTGAAGTTCCCTGCCAGCATTGAACAGCGTAGGTGAATTGGGCAGAAACTCCAAATTTGTCATGGCGTTATAGAATTCTGTTTCCACGCTTCTGACATCAGCCTTTTTATCGTATACCGCATCAGCTGAGGCTATGTTCTCTGCGACCCTGTGAAACATTTCCTCTGGTTTTTCGATTGGCTTGCCTTTATCGTTCTTTTTAAGGTATCTTCGCTTTAAAACCGTGATCGCATTCTCGGTGAGGTTTATCTTCTTGGCCTTCGATTTCGTCTTTGATTTTGCTGCTTGTTCTTCGCTCATTTCGAGAGTACTATCGCTAATCTTGATATTTAAAGTTTCCATTGAGCATCCCTTCCAGAGAGATTGTGCACCCAGTATTTCAAAGGGAAGGCAAAACACTGAGGTAGAACGGGAATAATTAAATGACTTTAAAAGGCTTTTTGCATCAAATTTGTTACCAGTTGGAAGCCCTAAAATGGCAAGTTGTTTATCAGATTTGTTACCAATAGACCGTGGCCAGACTTCAATCTACATTACTAAAGTTATGTTATGCCCAAATCAATCAAAGAATTTAAGAACAATAATTATAATCCTACTGATTGTAATACAAGTGATTAAAAAAATTTGTTAGGGCGATCAGCGGTGAACCTATGGAGGAACCTAAACCAAAACCAAAGTATTTAGAAGCATTAAAGAACAGGAGGATACAGGTATTGATCATCATCACAATTATCGTTATCTTTTTGGCTATATTCACCACGAGAGAGCCCGAGGTTTCTGTTAGATGGATCAGCGTGAAGGATTTTGATCTATCGGAAGGTTGGATTGTATTTGATGTGACTGTGGAAGTTGACAACGGCAATATAATTGGCGCGACATTGAACAGCCTCGAGGCGGATATATATTATGAAGGTGAGTACATAGGTCATGTCAGAACCAATACAAAATATGAAATTGGGCCTTTGGGTAAATCAACGATTCATGTGGATTTGAGGGTCGACAATTTACCTTCTGAGATAACGATCTTTCCAGAAATCCGTGCCAGGGGAACTGCAAATGTTTCGGTGTTCTTCCTGACCTTCGACCAGGAAATAGATAAGACAGTTTGGGGGTAACTTTATAAAAAATTATATAACCAAATAACTCCGTTAGCAGAAATGTGATTAAATGGCGCACACTTACAAAACTTACATTAAAGGACTTGATGAGGAACTTGGCGGGGGTATCCCAGAAGGCCATATCATACTCGTATCAGGCACTCCGGGCACCATGAAATCCTCTGTTGCTTACAACATTCTCTACAATAATATCAAGCATGAAGGGTCTGTAGGGGTTTATGTATCACTTGAGCAGAGCAGGGAGAATCTACTATTTCAAATAGAGAGTCTGGGACTGCGGGACATTGAGGAGCTGAAGCTGACCATTCTCGATATGTCAAAAATCAGGAAAGAAGTGGATATGACCAAGGAGAAGCCTTGGCTCGATGTTCTGAAAAAACATTTAAATTACCTGAAAGAGACCCTTAACTTCGATCTATTGGTCATCGATTCATTGCCTGTGTTGGAGATGATATCAAATGCGGAGGATGAGAGGGCTTATCTATTCTACTTTTTTGAATGGCTGAGAGACTTGAAGGTAACATCCTTCCTCATCTCCGAGATATCCATGGATCCTACAATGGTGTACCCTGAAGAGTTCTTGGCTGACGGTATCATCCTTTTGACAATGGAAAGGGTGAACGAGGTGGACGTGCATCGCCGCATCAGGTGTGTTAAAATGAGGGGCGTCAATCACAACACAGGGTACTTTACATTGGAGTTCAAAGAAAATAAATTTCAGGCGAGCCAGGCGATATAAAATTACCAAAACGCAGCATTCATAGCTTATCAAGGGATTTTAGATACTTTATAAGGGTCAGTTCGTCAGGTGTGTACTTACCGCTCTTTCGAAGTTCGCCAATATCCTCAGATTTTATCAGCTTTAACGCCTGGGGATTGCCCTCTGTCAATCTGAAAATCCGTTCGAATTCATCCTTTTCCAGCTTCTTCAGTCTCAATAGCGCCTTGCAGCTCTTCTTGTCCAACCCTTTTAATTTTAACTCTCTGAAACCTGCAGAATCCATGGTCTCCTTGGCGTACTGCTTTACCCCGGCACGATGTAAAATAATTATTTTAACATCACTGAGCATGTCTAAATTCTGAAACAGGAGGGATAGGAACTTTTTTGACCGGTCGTCAGCCTCATCCAACGCATCGAACACCAACCTGGCGCTGGTGCCGCTTAATGCCAAGGTCGTGGCTTTCAACACCTCACCCAGCCCTTTTTCCTTTGCCCTTAGGGCTGTTATGAGTTCTCCCCTGTTCAGCTTTGAACAGAATTCAGAAAGATAATCGATCATATCCTCAAATCCCTCCCCTCTCCCAAAACCGAACCAAAAGATACTTACCTCGTCTTTTAGTTCGGATAGAACCTCTGCAACGAGAGAGGATTTTCCTATTCCTGCGTCCCCCTGCACAGAGACCAGCCTAACCTCCTCATCCATGACCCATTTGCTCAGGCTCTCCATTTCTTCTCCCCTTCCAACAAACTTTTTCGTGACAGGGACCTTATGTGGAAAATCAAAAGGTCTCGTTTCCTTTCCCAGAGCCTCCAGTTGAGGGCTCTTCGCCACCATCTCAATGGATCGCTGATCTAAAATGCCTTCCCGGTCCTTCAGTTTTACCAAATCCAGCAAACCGAGTTTTATCCCTGTCATGTCCTCTATATCCGAGAACTTCACCTCTTTAACCTTTCCATTCGAATCTCTGAATGCTACGTTCCTATCTTCCAGATTTCGCTTGATATCATTTGCATGATACATGCCCTTTTCAGTGAGAAAGTAAGCCTTACGGCGCTTATCCAATCCCTTGATATGCATCACACCCTCATATATGAGGCCCTCTTCCTCCAGCTTCTTTACCGACCTGGGAACATGCGTTACCCTTATTCCAATTGCATCCGCTATTCCCTTTTGTGTCACGGCCTGCGGTGCTTCAAGCTCCTTTTTAGCAGCGTAGTAACTCCGTAGATGAAGCATTATTCGCTCGTTCACAGTCAGCTTAATGCAGTTCCCTCCACCAATTGGTAAAACCACTTCGTTGTATTTTAGGGTTTCTGAGATTGTGAGACATTGGAACTCTATTGATAAATCATCTGCAACTCGCAGTCCCTCTTCCATTCCGATGCAAGCCACACCCACATTGCCCTCCCTCTTTTCCTCCTCGAGCCCATTCATTCGTAAACCCAGAAAAAAAATCAAAATCATGGTAAATCATAAATATAGGCTATTGCATACGATACCAACGTCCCCAATTCCCACCCTTCCTCGCATAATTTATCGCGGCTATCTGACCCGAAAATTTTTCCTCCTGAGGAATTGGGGGCACTTATTCTACCTGGATTCCTGCGGAATCCAGAATTTAATCCCCATTCTCATCAGATTTTTTTAAAAAAAATCAAAGTGGCCCTGCCTGTGTTGAGGCTTAAGATATCACCATTTTTCACCATAACCTCAACACGAAAGGGACATCATGCATCCAAGCAATTAAAATTAGAATGATGGCCCTGCCCGTGTTGAGGCTTAAGATTTAATTGATTAATCGGCATAATCGAGGGGGAAAGGGGGCACCCTGTATGTAAATAATAAAAAGAAAAATGATGGCCCCGCCCGAATTTGAATCGGAGTCACAGCGTCCCGAACGCCATAGGATGGCCAAGCTA
>CBDUXN010000227.1:0-5112 GCA_965371185.1 uncultured Thermoplasmata archaeon | reverse complement strand
CGAAATGAGGGAGATTTATCTTTCAATATTTCTAAAACTTCCCACTTCGAATTTGAAAGTTTTGATTCTAAGTCTTGCAGATATCTCTTTTGTAATATGATATTAATTAAATCATAATGTAATGGTTTTGGTTGTATTTGTTCCCCAGTAGTTGTAATCGCCTCGCAAATAGTCGAGAACATACTTCTAAGATCCCCTCGAAATAGTGTATGGTACTTGTCTATTACAGCATCTTCTACAGGTAAGATGAAATCTTCATTATTAGTTTTTAAATGTTTATATCTATTTTTTAGCAATTGATGAATCTCAACAAGATTAAGTGGTTTCAAATTCTTAGGAGTAGTAAAAATATCCCTTACCCTATTATCCTTTCCTAATATCTCATCGAAAAAACCTACTTTTGCACCTAAAACGAAATGATAATTAGGAACTAACAAAAAATCTCGAACATCATTAAAAAAGCGTCTGGCTACTTCGGGATTCTCTAGACAAAGGTTTTCCATATTATCAATATGGACTATTATTCCTTTAAAACCAAAACTTTTTACAGATATTGCCAACTCATCTAATAATGAATAAAATTGATGAGATTGGTACATGGGTAGCGCTCTATTTTCCGCTTTAGCAACACTTCCACCCACACCCAAAACAGAACCACCTATCCCCCATTGACTTGATCTAGAAGTTTCTACCAGCGCTTTAGCTTTTACAATATTTTCGTCTTTTTCAAACTCTTTAATTCTTTCTTTATAATTGCGGTACAAACCGTAAATTATGATTTGAATTATATCAATTACAAATTGGGTACTATTATAATCACGAACGATTCTGATATGATCATCATATGTTAAATAGTTATTTTTTGTACCTGCAATATATTTAATATTTTGAATAAACGTGGTTTTTCCGACTCCTGCTTCACCTTCAATTACAATTCTCGAATTATCACTACTCGCAATCCAACTTAGTACCTCTTTAGTTTCTTTTTCTCGTCCAACAAAAAGAGAAATAGGAAACTTTGATACTTTTTTTGAATCTAATGGGTTAACGAAATAAGGATCAGACTCTAAACCGTATTGTACCCAAACGTTTTTCATTTCGTAGTCCATCATTAATTGAATATATGTATCTTCTAATATTAATACTTTCCCTAATATTAACGTTAGCTTAATGGAAATTAATGATAATTATCTATTTCGAGGATTTTCTTTAGTATCCGTTAATGGTACTTTAATATTAATTGAATATATGTACCTTCTAATATTAATACTTTCCCTAATATTAAGAAAAATAAAGTAAAGATTAATGGTACTTTGGTATTAATTAAGGTACCGTTCTTTTGGATGTATAATTTAAATTACGTTGTACCAAACTAGTGTAAAATCAGCTCAACATTGAAAAGTTATGATGGAGAAACGGAAATAGTAGTCATTTTCGTATTTTGAAACGAGTTAAGGGTCTAAATACATATGTCTGCTTTAATAAAAATGGTATTATTTTGGCTTAAATTTTTATCCGATAATCTCCCCTCCTCACAAACTCTACAACTCTTTCATCCCTCAAAACCTGCAACTGCTGCCTGACCTTATCCATTACATGCTTAAAATCCCAACGCAGTTTAGGGTGGTGTTGAGACAGCCTATGTGTCCAATAATCGGCAGCTTTTTGTTCATTTTTTGGTATATATCAACCGCATATCTAATTAAACCAACGGTAGATATCGACCGCAAACTGAATTCAAATCACCAACCGCATATTTAATGGGGCCAGGGTGTCTTAAATTCTTGAGTTTATCGAGGGTGTTAATTTTGCGGTTGGTGGGGGCGGTTTGTGCTGCCCAGAAAGGGGTGGTGAGGAGACTGGCTATCTGGGATTTGGATTTGTAGATTACCTAACCAAGTTTATCCTTAACCCACTCGTGAAACCTCTTACAGGCCTTCAATGCATTCTCTGCATCAGATTTGCTTAGCAGGCGCTCTTCATATTCTGCTCTGTTCTTGATTGAGAGTAAAGAAGAAAGTTGCCTATTCTTCGATTGAATTTCCTTTGAATCGATATCAATCTCCTGGAGAAGTTGAAGTACGTCTAGATGCTTCTCACCGGCATGTCGATATCCAAGATAGAACACAGTCATGGCATCCGCGCTGCTTATCGCACAATGAATGGCATTAACAACACATGCATTCCAATCACCGGCACTATAAGCCTGTTCCATAGATCTGTAGAACTCCTCTGCCTTCCTTAGATAATTCTTGTGAAGCTCTCTGCTTACAGCTCTTGCCCTAACCTCTTTCGCCATATAATTCCTCCAGTGACTTCCCGCTGATCCTCACTCCATTCTTTCTTGCCTCCATTATAAAGGGTGTATTCCTCTTTTTTCTGAGCTCCGAAGGGGTGAGCAAGATTAGAGAGAGGGGTATATTAAAACGTCTGAGTAGATCGCTTTCCAATTCTTCAAGCTGGGCCTCTGCAGCCTTTTTATCTTCGGCAATTACCAACAAATCGAGATCGCTTTCATAACCTTCCTCTTCTCCTGCAAAACTCCCAAATAGCGTACAAGATAAGAAAGGGCTTGCGGTGTCTTTCAATAATTGGATTAGGTCCTCTCTGATCTTCTTTTCGTCCTCGAAAATTTTGTGCAGGAAAGGGTAAAGAACCGAGTTCTTGTTAACAATATATGCATTTGCCCTCCCGATCTTCCTGTACGACATCGCATTGGTTTTCATAAGGTCGCCCAATGTCTTGTTCACAGTATTTTGGCTCATGCCTATTTGTCGTGCAATCTCCCTCTCTGTGAACTCTCTTTCAGAATATCTGAATAACAGGCGAAGTATCCTGACCTTAGACTTTGAACCGAAAAGATCGTCCAGTAAGTGATGCAGTTTCATTTTATCATCCTATTTTTAGGACATATGACCTATTAATAGGACATATACTATTTAAGTTTTTGTATGAGGTTTTGGAGATTGAGTGACATCTATCGGGTTCTGAGTCTTTTGGCTGTGGTGCTTTGGGAGAGGGCAAGGGGGGCGGTGGAAGAAAGACCAATCAAAATGCACCGAATTTCGTATATGATTTTAGGTTGATATCAACCGAATTTAATATAAGGGCGTACACCGGATTTAATATAGAAAAAGGCTTCATACACCGAATTTAATATGGGGTTTTGTGGATCTGGCTAGGGTGGTTGACAAGATTCGGTGTACGGTTTGGTTATGCTTGACAGCAATATCGTCTTAAACCCAAGACTGGGCTGGAACCAGGTATGGGGGAACTGCGTTTTCTTTTTTACGAGATTTCATATTTTCGGTATACGGGGCTGTGCTGTAGCACTACTGGGTTGGATTTGTTAAGTCGGAAAGGGGTAATGAGGAAGAAATATTCATGTATATGAAGTCTATTTTTATTTGAATCTAAACCGGTAATTAAGAAGTGATTCGCAGCTTGGATTTTTTCTGAATCGGCAGGAACACCTCCCGCTCTTTGTAATTGAGCGTGATTACGCTATTGGGGCATTTAATCTCACATTGGCCACAGCCTATACACCTCTCTGAACCGATATTCACTTTTTTATCGATGATTGAGATGTTGTTTACGGGGCAGTATTTCTCACATCTTCCGCAACCGTCACATGAGGATTCGTCAGAGACCTGCGAAACGTAATACGATTTTACAAGAGCTGGTAAGGTCCCGCGATTATAGGGGCCTAGCACTCCGCAGCAATCCCAGCAGCAGTTGCATATCGCAATCTCAGGCAGGTCCATATCCTCCTTTTCGTAAAACAACTGATGCACTGCCCCTTTCTTCTCCGCCTGTTTGATTATTTCCAAAGCTTCCTCCTTGGAGATCATACGGCCCAATCCGTATTTGGCCAAATATTTCGTAAACTTCCCAATAGTGATACAAGATTCAGAGGGAATATTAAAACGGCATGGTTCATCGATCAATTCATGATAATGCCTGCAAAAACAGTGGATAACGCAGATCTCATTGCGGTCCCCATATTTTTCAATGAGTTCTAAAACGTCCCAGGTAGGGTAGACCTTTGTTACGGGTACATCTACTTCATGGTCTACATCGATGGTCACCGTCTTCTTACTTATACAGGATTGTGAGGGTAATGCTATGCTCCTGGCGGTTTTTGATGTGATAGAAATACGGTTCGCAAAGAACCTCAGGGGAAAAATATTGTACTTGGAAAAGGACTGGATATAATTATCAACGCGCCTTGCGAATTCCCTCGTTTCTGGCGTGTCCCTACCCGCAGACAGATGATGCTCAAACCATCCAGGGGCGATGGCTGGTAATTGGAAGTGTTCCTTCCCATCTTCATCGAAATAAATTTCTATCAACCCTTTTTCAAGCTGCCTGTGCAGAAAAGGACGGAATTTTTTCTCTTCCAAACCGGACAGCGAGGTCAGTTCCTCGTATGTATGGGGTTCATTGCCTACCTTGAGGAGAAAATCAGCCTCCTCAGTGGTAATAACCACATCGAAGCACTCAAGCAGAGCATGCGTGATGGGTATCGGGACCACATTCTGTTTATTCATAACCTCTGCCAAAGCGCGAAGTTTTTTTCTCCGCCCCGATGCCATCTCCTTAGCGGCCATTTTGGTCAACCTTTTTTATAACGATGGTTTTTTAATATAAGTTGTTTTCTATTTAACGAAGTGCAAGGCGGATTTCTGGTAAAATTGGGCTTCTCCTTACGCGGATTAGACAGGGATTTGGGATGTCTGGCTTGAGGGAAATCCAAGATAGGTAAGGTGGGTTGGCGGCCCTGTGGGGGTGGGTGCGTGAGTGAAAAAAAGGGGTTTGGACGAGCTCTCTAAGTTCTGAGAGGAAAAGGTGTTTTGAATTTGGCAATGGTATGGCCAAATAAACCCATCATCTGTTATTCAATTACAGAAAAGTGGCAAATCTCAATATTCTGTAATCATAAAACAGAAAATCTATATCCAGACATTGGTCAATTTGTAATTTACGCCATGTTTTTCAAAGATTTCGATAACCTCTTGGGATATGTGTGAGGGCACCATGAAAACACCATCCCCAAATTTTTCACCATATTCTCCAACAATCCCTTTTGCTTCATTGATATATTTTTTCCCT
>CBDUXN010000226.1:0-5118 GCA_965371185.1 uncultured Thermoplasmata archaeon | reverse complement strand
CTTATCTATCCTAATATAACATATACTATTTTCTTCACCTACTTTCATGGTAATCCCACCTGCCCGATATTAATATACAAGATAGGGCGGCATATTCAAATTGAGCAATTATTGCCTATATTTTTCGGTAAAAATATCGAATCGGATAATTTTGAACAAATAGCAAAAAATCGATTAATTACCCCAAATAGCTTCATCCCTGCCCGTTTTGCTGCCTGGTCCACCCAAACCTCAAGTACATGATCCACCACTCCACCGGCTCAGGTGAATCCGACATAGCTCTCGCCATCTACTTGTAAATTAGCGTATACAGGCTTTTTCAATTTAAGATAATTTATCAGTTAGCGCTCTTATCAAGAAGCAGGTAAAGATATAAAGAGCGCGCCACAACCCCAAAACAGGAGACAAGGCCATCGTGGAGGTCAATGGATGGTACAATTCTTATTCCCGCTCCGAGCAGGGGGCGTGGCCCAGCGGAGGAATGGTGGGTATGGAAAATGCCCCTCTCCTAATCGATTTAAGAACAATTAAATACTCTTAGCCAATCTGGATTCCAGGTTGGTGAAACAATGGACGTCGTAGAGAAATCGCAGAAGAAAACCGTGAAATTCTTAAAATCTATTAAAACCCTGGATGACCTGAAAGAGCATAAAGAAGAAATGCTGGCGCAGGTCGAAGAGATCTTCAAAGCTGCTTTGCATAAGCTGGACGGGATATTGGGCGAGGAAATATCTCCCGAAGAAAAATCGGAAGTAATTGCGAAATTTCAGGACGAGAGCTACTTGTTCTCCGAGGAAATCGAGCAGGAGATGAACAGGATTGATAGCCTACCGGGCGCAATGGAGTTTTACGATTCATTCCAGGATGAACTGGAAAAACGAATGCAGCCGCTTTTAGATGAAATCGCAGAGAAATTAACCAAGATCATGGACTCCATGATGGGTGGAGTCATGGAGGAATTCGGAGGTATGATGGAGGGGATGATGGAAGGAATCGGGGAGATCATGGGCGGCGGGGGCACCTTTGAGATCGACGAAGGTAAATTGGATGTAGGGAAGCTCATTTTCGAGATACAGTCAGTTGAGGATTTGAAAGAATATAAAGACAGAATAATCCAGGAGATTGTAGATCAGCTCGAATGCGATCTGGAGGTTCTTAGATATCACAAGGAAATGAATATTCCTCCTGATGAACTGATGCTGGTGGGCTATAAGAGGATGAAAACCCGCCAGGAATTGTTGAAAACCGAACTTGAAAAGGAATTTGACAGGATCTCTTCCCTCCCCGATGCATCGGAGTATGCGGAATCTGTCAAGGAGGAAATAAAGAACCGTATAGAGCCGATAGGAAAGGAGATAATGAAGCTTTTGGAGGAATTGAAGAAAGCTGACTAGGTACTTTTGCCGGCCGCGATATCTGGTTAGGGGGTTTTAATTGCAATCTGTCTCCTAATGCTCTTCTCTGTATACTTGAAAATCCCCCCCAAGTATAAATGGAGATCTTTGTTTTTCCCCCAATAATCAGGGTTAAATAGGTCATTAGAGCCCAAATTATAAATGTTATTAATGCCATTAAGCCCTGGCTTTGGAAGGGAAAAGCCTTCCCGAAAAGCCGATACAAGGAGGGAGTGTAATATGAAAAAGGGAACTATATGTGTATTTTTAAGCCTGGCTTTACTGGGCGGTGCCTTTGCGGCAGTGACAATGAGCACTGGGCCTATAAGCCTAGGTGGAACCATCTATGTGGATGACGACAACACGAGCGGGGTTGAGGACGGCTCCATGGCTTCTCCGTACAACACGATACAGGAAGGAGTGGATGCAGCAGCAGCCGGGGATACTGTGTTCGTGTTCAATGGCACATACCTGGAGAACGTATTGATAACCAAGTCGATTAATCTGACGGGAGAGGCTCCCACCGCGACAATAATTAACGGAAGCGGGGGGATGATAGCTGTTGAAGTGAGCGCAAACGATGTTAATATCCAGGGATTCACCATCAAGAAAAGTGAGTACGGTGTTTATCTGGGCTATTCGGATAATTGTCTGCTCACCGAAAATATTATGACCGAAAATAGCGAAGTGGGTTTATACCTAAGGAATTCGAGCAACTGTCTTTTAACCGAAAATATGGTTACCAAGAACGGTGAGGGAATATTCTTGAGTGGCTCCTCGAACAATTCCATAACCAGAAACCTGATCGTTGAAAACACATTTCGCGGTATCACACCTCAGGCCTCCTCTAACAATAACCTGATCGAAGCCAACAACATATCGGCAAACGAGGCTGCCATCGAGATATACCAATCCAGACAAAACCTCGTTAGAGAGAATTACATACAGCAGAACATGATCGGGATTCTGTTGGCCAATTGTTCACAAACGCTCATTTATCACAACAGCATCATCGACAACCCTTCCCTTCCGGCTTACTCCATTGCCTCACCTGATAATCAATGGGATGACGGCTATCCCTCAGGGGGCAACTACTGGTCGGATTATACCGGTGTAGATAGTTACTCCGGCCCTCTTCAGGACATCCCAGGCAGCGACGGAATAGGAGATACCCCTTATATTATCTCCTCGAAATCCCAACCCAATGATCCTAAAGACAACTATCCGTTGATGGGCCCCTGGGGCTCTGCCCCGTCGCTATACGATGAGGCAGAGGAAAAAATAGACGAGATAAAGGATTACATCAACGATCTTCCTGATGAGGCCTTCGAGAAGAATCCGGACCAGAAGAAGAACACATTGTCAAATAAACTGGATGCAGTCCTGAATATGATCGCAGAAGGTGACTACGAGGGGGCCATCAACAAACTGGAAAATGACATCAGACGCAAGATGGACGGTGAGCCTTCGCCCAAGGATTGGATAATCGATCCAGAAGCTCAGCAGGACCTGATGGCGATGATCGACGAGCTGATAGCATGGCTTGAGGGATTGTAAGGGGGACCGCGTCTAAAATTCAGAATCCATTGGCTAAGAATTACAAATCGATACAAGGCAATTCAAGTAAGGCTTTGTGCCGGAACCGCTTTGAAGAGCGGTTTCGGACAAGCGAAAATAGAGGGAGGCAAGAAGATGAAAAGAAGAAAGTCAAATATATTATTGGGTGCAGTGATATTCGCTACTGTGTTTGCGGTAGCAGTTCCAGCGAACATTGGTGCAGTGGTCTTTCCGTTCTCGGATGGTTTCGAGGATGGAAATGCTGATGACTGGGTCGCTTTTACAGAAGCGGGTTATACACCAGGGACGATCAGTGTTGATCCGGCTTACGCTAGGGCTAGCAATTACGGCATGAGGAGGTACCAACCAACTTCTGGCTCGACCCATTACGTGAACTTCATAGAGCAAACCGCGGATAGTTATGTCGTGGAATTCGATTTCAAACCGATATCTGGTAGAAGCTATTTTTTCATTGGAGGAATACCTCATGATCGGACCACGGAGCCAAATGGAGGGATTGTATTCGACTTATACGACAATGCGATAAGACCATACGGCTCGTCAACACCCCTTCAGACATTTAATTACGGTCAATGGTACCATGTTAAAATGATTGTGACCGTTGAAAGCGATTATTATCAATATTATGTAGATGGTAACTATATGGGAGATATTATCGCTCCATACCCGTTCAATCCCCACAAAACGTTCCAATGGCACCAGGATGATGTTGGCACAGGTGATGACGGTTATTTAGATAATGTAAAAATCAGAGAAGAGAAGATAATAGCAACAATCGACATAGATCCAGATACTCTCAATCGAGGCAGCAAAGGAAAAATGATCACCTGTTACATCGAATTACCCGAGAGCTACGATGTAAAGGATATTGATGCAAGTACGATTCTTTTAGAGTGCCCTTCCGAAGGTCCCGGTGAAATATTCCATGAGGATTTCGATACGGATGTCTTTGCCAGCGGGGATTGGGTACGGTCTGATTCATCTGTACAAGTTGACACTTCTAATGGCTGGTTGAACATAGGAGCTGATGTTGGTGTTAATGATTATGCAGAAAAAACGCTCAATCTTACTCTGCCCATTGTATTGGAGAGTAGAATGAAATTGGTAAGCGGTGGACTGAATTATAGATTGCCATATATCAAACTCTACCATAGTTTAAACGAAGATGAAATCGTCGATATTATATACCTGTCCAATAAAACTTCTTACCACGGTGGTTGGAGATTTAATGGATGGACATTTATCGATATAAAAGCCCCGTCCGGAGAAAATGTATGGAGCACAGTAAGAGCTATAATCCGTTCCGACGGAGGCGAGCTGATGGCAAAGGATGATGGAGAAACAGCATTCACTACCATAATAAATAAAAGTTGGTCCATTCCCGACACATTAGCAAAGGTTAGATTCTCGCAGCCATGGGATTCCATATGTAATGTTGATTACATTACTATTCAAACCGAAGTTCAATCGGTTTCGATTTCTCCGATATTGGACCCAAAATACGGCTTTGTGAAATCCGAGGATTCATATATTATGGACCATGACGGTGATGGCATCCCTGAGAGGATGGTAAAGTTTGATAGAAACGAGGTAGAGGATCTTCTTGCACCAGGTACCTACAATCTGAAGGTCACAGGTGAATTGACAGACGGGACTTTATTCGAGGGATACAGCGACGAGATTACGGTCATCGACCCGCCGTAATTGATCCCCGCTCCAAGCAGAGGGCGTGGCTCGGTGAACCATAAGGTATGGAAAATGCCCACCCTCGAAATACAAGGAGCCCGCAAGAAAAACCAAGCTTCCTCCCGCATCCCGAAAATCACCCCGGCCAGTTCTCTCAGTTCCCAAACGAAACTCGGGTGATATAGATCAAAGGTGGTATACTATAATTGCATTTGTCTTTAATTTTAGTTGGACTAAAGTTAAAATGCACTTTAACTTCCTCACGCAAGAATTCTACAGCTTTTAAGCTGTAGATGAATTGCGAATCTATTTTAACATAGTTTTGATATAAGAATCGAGGGATCAGACGAATCCCTCGATGCCCACGTCGTCGGCGTACGAGCACGTCGACATTAGCGTGAGCTGTTTAAAGAGAGAATTCCACCAGTCTATTGACTGGTGGTGAGAAACCAACAAGTTA
>CBDUXN010000225.1:0-5205 GCA_965371185.1 uncultured Thermoplasmata archaeon | reverse complement strand
CTATAAATATCCCCTCTACTATAACCCATTGGTGACTGAAATGGAAGAGGATATGAGCAGGTTCATTGCAGAGAGGTCTGGGGGCATGCATGCCTCCGACATCAGGGAACTCTTGGAACTGACTCAGCGCCCGGAGATCATATCCCTTGCAGGCGGCTTGCCCAATCCCAAGGCCTTTCCTACGGAGGAGATCACCGAGATATGCGTCGATATCCTGAAGAACGATTCACATGAGTGTTTACAGTATTCAGCTACTGAGGGTATCAGACCGTTGAGGGAGGTTTTATTAGATTACATGAAACAGTCATTCGGCATTGGCGGTGAGATTGACAACCTCATCGTTACAACTGGCTCGCAGCAGGCTCTTGCATTGATAAGCATGGTTTTACTGGATCCCGGTGACATGGTGTTGACTACTGCACCATCCTATGTTGGCGGTATAGGGGCTTTTAGAGCGTTTCAGGCCGAGATGGACACCGTGGCCCAGGACGATGAGGGCTTGATGATAGATTCTATCAGCGATAAGCTGGCTGAGTTGAAGGGACAAGGCATAAAACCGAAGTTCATATACGTGGTTCCCACGTTCCAAAACCCATCAGGCGTGACCATGACCGAGAAGCGCAGGGAGGAGATGCTTGAGCTGGCGATCGAATATGACGTTCTGATACTTGAAGACGACCCCTACAGCAGGCTGCGCTTTGAAGGCGAGGATGTAAAGCCTGTCAAATACTTTGATTATGAAGGCAGGGTGATCTATTTGAGCACTATGTCCAAGCTCCTATCACCTGGTCTGAGGGTAGCATGGGTCCTCTCACCCAAGGACCTCTCAAGGAAGTTCGCGATCGCAAAGCAATCCGCAGACCTCTGCTCCACCACATTTTCGCAGTTCATAGCCTATGAATTTCTGAAAAGAGGATATCTGGAACCGCACATTAAGAAGATTAAGGCCATGTATAAAAGAAAGAGGGACATAATGTTGAAGGCCATGGAAGAGCATTTCCCGGAAGGCGTGACATGGACGAGGCCAGAAGGTGGTATGTTCAGTTGGGTTACAATGCCTGAGCACATGGATTCAAAGCTAATACTCATGAGGGCTATAAAAGAGGATAATGTTGCTTTTGTAATAGGTCAGGCATTCTACCCAGATAGGAGCGGTAAGAATCATATGCGTTTGAACTTCTCGCATTCTGCAGACGATAAGATAAAGGAGGGCATAGCAAGGCTGGGCAGAACCCTTAAAAAGGAGATGGAAAGTTAAGTTTTTAGCTTCAAACACGATTATCCTTATGGTTTATTCATCTTCATCCAGTAATTTCTCGAGCGCATCCTCCTCTTCGGGCTCTTCTGATTCCTCGGTTTTGGCCTCCTCCTCGTCTTCTTCTTCCTCTTCCTCATCGATGATTTCGAATTCTAATCCGCAGCTCGGGCATTCGGTCAAATCTGGGGTGAGAATCGCGCCGCAGTCAGGGCATTCGAACTCCTCTTCATCGCCCTCGCCTATTTCTATTACCTCTTCTCCCTCTTCGCCTTCGTCTATCACCACTCCGCCTAGTTCTTCCTCCTCTTCTGGGACGCCCTCCTCTACAACTTCCTCTGCTACCTCCTCTTCCCCTTTCTTTCTTTTGAGAAGGAGGAACAGAAGGAGAAGTACAACCACAACTACTATAATCGGAACGACGAGCAATGCCATGGGGAGTTCATCTGCCGGTTTTCCAGCAACATCCAAGGATACAGATTCTGTTATTCCATTGTAGTCAGCATCCACAGAGAATGTGCCTCCCTTGTCTCCAGCAGTGACGGTCGTGCTCGTGCCGGTTGAATCCGAAAGTGTGGCACCTTCGCTTACGCTCCAGTCTACAGACACATGGCCTATTTCCCCGGCGGTGGCGTTGTATCCCATGGCATATACTGTCTGTGTGTCCCCGGCTTTGAGTGAGAGCTCTGTTATGAGGTTCCCCTCTTCGTTCACTACCCTTATAGAGTCCACTGTTGGAGCTGTAATTGTGAACACTACAGTGTCTGTCAGGCCATTAGTATCTTCCGCAGTCCAAGTTGCGGTACCTCCGGTAGAGCCTGCATTAAATGTTTCAGTTGTCCCTGAGCCGTCACTTGTTGTGGCCTCTGCACCACCTGCATTGCTCACGGTCCAGGTAACAGCGACAATCGTGAAATATCCTACGGTATTGTTGAATGCCGATGCTGTGCCTAGAATGGAAAATCCGACAGGTATTGTCTGATCCGGTAATTCGGTTCCGTCGGGATCGGTGATCCTTATGTAATCGATTGTAGGCTCAATTACATTGAGCGTGAAGTCGTTATCAATTCCAAGGGTGTTGTTTTGACCTCTAATGGTTGTCGTTCCGCCTGTCGAGCCCGCGGTAAATGTGGTGCTAGTTCCTGTGCCGTTGTCAAAGGTTCCAAGATCAGGTGTGTCTGTCCAGACCACCTCAACCAATCCCACATAAATTGGGCCTGTTGTATTGTAGCCAGATGCATAGGCTGTCAAATTCCCATTTGTAAATATCTCAACTGTCATCAGTTCTGAACCGTCTGGTGCATCGGTGATATTTATATAATCCACGGTCGGAGGGGCAATGTCTACTGTAAATGTATCAGCAAGGCCAAGAATGAGGTTCTCGCATGCTATCGCCAGGGTTCCACCTACATATCCTGCGGTGAATGTCGTGCTGGTTCCTGCGGCGGTGTCCAATACTCCCAAACTCTGGGAAACAGACCAATCCACATCCACCAAATCTATGTAAACCGAAGCCGAACTGTTGTAGCCAGATGCATAGGCTGTCACGCTCTGACCGATATGGAGGTTCACTGTGGTCAATTCTGCACCATCAGGTGAGTCAGTGATGATGATATAGTCTATCTCTGGTGGGCTCACGGTGAATGTCACGGTATCGTTAAACCACATGGTTCCATTATAGTATGAAGCATTCAACCAAACTGTGCCCTGGTTTAGGCCCACATTTATCCATGTGAAAACTGCAGGAGAGGGACCTAAAGAGGGAGTGGCTCCATCCCCACTTTCGTTGGTCCAATCAGCAGAAATCGTGTATAGGAAACCTGCCGTGTAATTGTATAACGATGCATTTCCCCAAATGCTGAACCCGACATCCACAGTTGCATCGGCAATTGGTGTGCCATCAGGGATGTCAGTGATATCCAAATAGTCCACGGTTGGCGGATTCACAGTGTATATTACCGTATCGTTAAACCATTCCATTCCATCAAAGTACGAAACGTTCCACCACACTATTCCCCCGCTAAACCCGACATTGACCCAGGAAGAAATTCCGGGTGTGGGGCCGATTGAAGGAACTGCACTGCCCAGGCCCACTGCAGACCAATTTGCGTCGATTGTACTGATAAATCCTGATGTGGAGTTGAACAGAGCAGCAATACCAGTCTCATTATAACCCACATCTACAGTTGAATCCAGTATCTCATTGTTAAACATATCAGTAATCTCTATTCTATCCACTGTCGGAGGTAGAATGTCTATGTCAAAGGAATCGTTAACTGCAGGTGTCATGGTTATATTTTCACCCTTTATCGTGGTTAAACCTCCGACAAGTCCAGCGGTAAAGGTTGTTGAGGTCCCTGTGAGATTGTCGAATAAACCCAAATCTGGGAGATCTGTCCAATTCACATCTACCAGACCCACATAAGTGGAACTGGTGTAGTTGTATCCAGATGCATAAACCGTGATATTAGCCCCAACAGGTAATGTGACTGTTGTCAGCTCAGCGCCGTTTGGAGCATCTGTGATGTTGATATAATCAATAGTTGGTTGAAGAATGTCCACATCAAAGGTGTCAGTCACACCAAGCGAAGTGTTCTGGCCAGTTATTGTGGTCAGTCCTCCCGCATAGCCAGCGGTGAAGGTTGTGGAGTTGCCTGTTTGATTGTCAAAGGAACCCAGGTTTGGAGACTGTCCCCAATCAACCTCCACTAAACCGGCATACATTCCTGCCGTGGTATTGTAACCTGAAGCATAGGCAGTTACCGAACCATCGATTGGTAAAGTAACTGTGAGCAGCTCAGTTCCGTTTGGAGCATGTGTGATGAGGATATAATCAACAGTCAGATTTTGGATTTCCACTGCAAAGGAATCGGAAACAGGAGGCGCCATGCTCGTGTTCTCGCCGGTAATGGTCACAATCCCTGCAGTTCCATTTGCATAGAAAATAGTGGTATTTCCCAAATTTGTGCTGAACGATCCCAAACCTAGTGGATTCGCACTCCAGTCCACATCCACCAAACCAACATAGGTATTGCCGGTATTATTGTAACCCGAAGCATAGGCTTGGACCGAGTCAACGACGCTAATAATGACAGTTGTGAGTTCATTGCCGTCGGGAGAGTCTGTGATAAGAATGTAATCCACAGTAGGTGGATTTATGTTTACTGTGAAATCGTCGCTTATTTGAGGATCTATGGTTAGATTCGCTGTTATAGTTGTCAGGCCACCTACATATCCTGCAGTGAATATCGTGCTAGTTCCTGTGTCATTGTTGAAGGTTCCCAAGTCAGGAAGATCAGACCAGTCCACATTCATTAAACCGATATAAGTTGGACCTGTGTTGTTATAGCCTGAGGCGAAGGCTTCCACTTGACCCCCGATATCAAGGTTTATGGTCATCAATTCTGTACCGTTTGGCGTATCGGTTATCACAATGTAATCCGCAGTTGGGGGTGCGATGATTATCGAGAAGGCATCATTTAGGCTTAAGGTGGTATTGTCACCTATAATATTCGGCGTCCCACCAGCATATCCGGCGGTGAAGATCGTGCTGGTTCCTGTATTATTGTTGAATGTGCCCAAATCTGGAACATCGCTCCAGTTAACCTCAACCAACCCCACATAGGTTGGGCCTGTATTATTATAACCTGATGCAAAGGCTTCAACCTGCTCACCGATGTTGATATTCACGGTTGTCAATTCATTGCCGTCGGGAGAGTCTGTTATTTGTATATAATCCAGTGTTGGTGGTAGGATGTCCACATCGAATGTATCTGAGACAACTAAAGTAAGATTCTGACCTGTTTGGGTGTAAATACCAGCCACTGCACCAGCAGTAAAAGTTGATGTATTTGCTTGAATCGGAGCCCAACCTCCACCAAGGCCGCTCCAATCTACCTCTACTAAGCCTACATATGTTGGTCCTGTATTGTTATAGCCAGAAGCATAAG
>CBDUXN010000224.1:0-5287 GCA_965371185.1 uncultured Thermoplasmata archaeon | reverse complement strand
TTTATGTGAGCTACAGCTCTCCTAAAATATCGAATAACACGATAGAAAATAACACACAAGACGGCATATATGTTATTGGTAGTGATCCAGGCGGTGGGTATGCGAACATTGAGAACAACACAATATACAACAACACAAAACGTGGAATCGTACTTTACGACGTTTCCAACGCCCGGCTCAGAAATAACAGCATCTCCAACAGCAGTTATAATTTCGGTGTATGGGCGGATACGCTATCAGAATTCGACCATGATATAGATGAGGGAAACACAGTAAATCAAAAACCCATATATTATTGGAGGAATCACGAGCATGATGACGAAACTGTGCCCGTAGTTGCAGGCTATGTGGGCATCGTGAACTCGACGAACATCACTGTAGGAAACTTAGCTCTGACTCACAACGGGCAAGGTGTATTGGTTGCCCACTCAAATTACACGAGTATGGATAATGTAACAGCCACGGACAACGAATTAGGCACACTTTTATATTCATCGTCAAACAATATCATTGAGGACAGTAATATATCAAATAACGATTACAACGGTTATTATCTATACCCGTCTGGAATCCATCTTCGCTTCTCATCAAACAACACCATCGCCAACGGCACCGTATCCTCAAACAATGTATGTGGCATCCATCTCCATTACTCCAGCAGCAACACCATCACCAACAACACTGTCTCATCAAACAACCATACAGGCATCCCTCTCCATTACTCCAGCAGCAACACCATCACCAACAACACCGTCTCATCGAACAACTACCATGGCATCATTCTTTGGATGGATTCCGATGGGAACATCATCGCAGGCAACACCGTAACCTCAAACAACATTTACGGCATCGTTCTTGTCTCTTCATCAAACAACAACGTAACAGGCAACACCGCATCCTCGCACCCAAGTCCTGGTATCTATCTCTTTTCTTCAAATGGGAACAACATTACTGGCAACAATGCCTCAAACAACGGGTATGGCATCTTTGTCACCAGTTATTCCAGCGGGAACAATATCACAGGCAACATCGTCTCCTCGAACAACAATTTCGGCATCATTCTTTACTCTTCATCAAACAACAACATCGCTGGTAATACCGTCTTGGACAATGAATATGGCATCCATTTAGATCATTCCAGTGTGAACAACATCACAGGCAACAATGCCTCAAATAACCAGGATGGCATATATCTCTTCTATTCCTCAAATAACATGATTACAAACTCTAATGTTTCAAATAACAATTATGGGATTCGGTTCTATTATTCCACAAATAATAACATTACAAATTGCAATGCATCGAACAACGGCTATGGCATCGCTCTTAATTACTCATCAAACAACAACATAACAAACAACAATATATCGAACAATGTAAATGGCATCCTTCTCAATAGAACTTCAAATAACAACATCTCGAACTGCAATATCTCATCGAACGACTATGACGGCGTTCATCTTGGCTATGACATTAACTCGGATAATATCTACAACAATACGATTACAACGAATGGCCGAGCAGGCATTAATTGCACAACTTATTGCGAACCAATAATCAAATCCAACGATATCGAGAATAACACATGGTATGGAGTATGGAGTGGAGACGGGAGCGACCCAGTGATCAACTACAACAATATTTGCAATAATGGTGGCGGGGCAGAAGGCGATGGGTGGGGTGTAATCAACCGGGACAGTGGTGTCGAAATCGATGCACAAAACAATTGGTGGGAACATGAAACTGGACCATACCACCCGACTTACAATCCAGACGGTCAGGGCGATAAAGTTTCAGACGATGTGGATTTCGAACCCTTCTCAGACAGTCCATTTTGATCGAGGTTGCATGCGATTCATTTATATATAGTATTACTTCATATATCAATAAGAGACATACGATGGAGACAGCCTAGATGAAGAGGTTATTCCTTATTACATGGATAGTCACACTTATAGTTATTGCTTTCGGATTTAGCGACTTAAGATTCAGCATTAATGCAGAGATTTTTACTTCTAACCTTATGATCGAAGGTAATCTTACAAGTCAAGTTCAACCATCGATTACGATAGATGATTTTGGAAACATCTATGTGGTATGGCGTGACTACAGAAATGACCTCAGTCTCCCTTCTAATGCTCGGGGTGACATTTATTTTGCTAAATCCACCAATGGCGGAATATCTTTTAGTATTGCTCAAAAAGTAAGCGACGATTTGGGGGATGCGCAGCAAAATATACCTTCTATTGCAGTAGATTCTAGTGGTGTGATTCATGTAGTATGGGAAGATTGGCGGAACGATGCGGATGGGAGATGGGTTGGCAGCGATGGTGGAATAGATGGTTTGAGTAATGGAGATATTTATTATGCGAATTCATCTGACGGTGGTACAACATGGAGTAAAAGTAAGATGATAAATGATGACGGAGGAACAACACAACAGGGCAGACCTGATATTGCTATTGATAGCAATGACATTATCCATGTAGTATGGGAAGATAGGAGGAGGGTTGATGATTTTGATATTTACTATGCGAATTCTACAGATGGAGGAATAACCTTTAGTATTAATAAAAAAATAAACGACTTAAGCACAGAATCAAGAGACCCCGCTATTGCTATTGATGAAAAGGATAACATTCATATTGCTTGGTGTGACTATAGAAATACAGGAATTACTGGTCCCGATATATATTACACCAACTCAACTGATGGTGGTATAAATTTTAGCTCAAACAAAAGGGTAAGTGATGATACTGGGAACGCTTATCAATTCTGGCCTGATATTGCAGCAAATGGTGACATTATAGGTATTGTGTGGGAAGATGAAAGGGAAACTAGCGTTTATTTTGCCAATTCTACTGATGGGGGTATTACTTTCAGTCCAAATAAGAGGGTGAACGATGTTATAGGAGCAGCAAACTGGGATGCAGCCATTGCCATAAATAGTGATGGGTATATTTGTGTTGTTTGGGAAGGTAAGGATAACGATATCTATTTCGTTAATTCTACTGATGGCGGGGCTACGTTCAGTCCGAGTCAAAGAGTGAATGATGATACAGGTACTGACTATCAACGATTACCTTCTCTCATTCTTAAAAATAGAACGGTCTATGTTTTATGGCAAGACGATCGAAACGGCAACTACGACATCTACTTCTCCCGATCAAACTATCCTCCACCAATGGCTACACCAATTTCTCCCCCAAACGATTCCAATCTACTTTATAACACAACAACATTAGAGGTCACCCCAATCTCTGACCTCGATAATGACACAATCTACTACAACTTCACAATCTCAAATCAATCAGATGCAGAAAGTGGTACCGTCTACTATAGTGATTGGATAACATCCACATCCTGGAATCCTCCTCCACTTCCTGATGGCAAATGGTTCTGGCACACTTATACATCCGATATGTGGAACACAACAGCACCAAACTGGGTTTGGAATTTTACAGTTAATACAACGAATAGTTCTGTAATCCTACTCTATGAGGGTTGGAATTTGATTTCTCTGCCTAGAATCCAATTGGATCCTGATATTGAGACCGTATTGCAATCCATCGAAGACCAATATGACTCTGTCTGGGGATATAATATAACTGACATTAATGACCCCTGGAGGCACTATCATAGTTCAAAACCTCCTTATATGAACGATTTATGGGAATTGAATCATTCCATGGGCTTCTGGGTTCATATTACTGAGCCTGAAGGAACGACATTGGTTGTTTTCGGGGATGAACTGACCTCCAATCAGTCCATACCACTATATGCTGGCTGGAATCTCGTGGGCTATCCCTCAACCATGAATAGGACCAGAGACGAAGCCCTCAATAACCTCGAATACGACATGGATATTTACAAGATTTGCCACTACAATACAACTGCTTTCCAAATGGAGATGGTTACTGGCTCAGATTCTTTCGAGGTTGGCCAAGGTTATTGGATATATGCAAATAATCTCTGCGTGTGGGAAGTGCCATTATAACCATGAAAGGGCTTTGGCCTAAAAAATCAAAATTTCTCCTTTGCCTCTATTCTCGCAGTCGATTATTTCTTAATTTCTTCTTTGGTTTCTTCCTCAGGTTTTTCTTTGCTCCCCTCAGCCAAAAATATCTACCTTAGCTCAGCGAAGTAATAGGTTTTGGATATTTAGATTTAATTGTGAGGTATAAGCCCCCTGCCGTGAAAATTTGTATGTCGATTCAGCCATATTTCTAAATCTTCTTATATTTTTTTTACGGAATAAATGACAATCGGTCTACCGATTGTCCACGAAGTGGTACAACCCTCCCCCTTCTGCTTCGGGACACTTGAGAATATTTCGTATAACGGTTGGGGCATATCCGAAGTTCCCGAGCGTTAGCGAGGGAATTTGGACGAAGCGATAGCGAAGTCGGATATGCCCCTGTTATGCGACCCGAAGGGCTTGAGTTTGATACGGGGGGATTTGAATTATTCTCTATATAAATAATATTTTTACAATCTATTTCTATAATGCAAAAATTATATAAGTCAATAAGTATATCTAATTCTTCCCTCTAAATTAAAAATTAGGAGGTTTATTAAAAACGCCGATAGGGGGCGCGTTATAAATATCTGAAAGCTTTAGGAGGGAGGTAAAAAATGAAAAATAAAGCAATCGATATCTATAATGAGCTGAATATGTAGAAGAGGGCTATTACGTGGTAGAGTTTGTTCCATTCGACCTGAATGTTCATAAGGAAGAATACATTAAGCTGAATATTGAACTTATAACATGGATTGCAGACCAATTTGGAGAGAATTACCAGTTTGATGCCATTTCTATCATTGGACAGACCATTCCAGAATATGTTGATGACCATCTTAAAGACCTTACAAGTTTGAAACCTCCAGACGGTATCATCTACTTACTTGTAGTTGAAGGAGATATAGCTGGAATGGGAGCACTAAGGAAATTAAGTAATGAGATTGGAGAAATCAAGCGGATGTATATCCGTCCCCTTTACAGAGGAAGAGGCTATGGAAAACAGATGCTGAATAAACTATTAGAGGTGGGCAGAGAGTTTGGATGTTCTTCATTCGTGCTAGAAACTTCTAAGTTCATGGCTGCCGCTCAGCATATCTACAAATCTGCTGGGTTCATTGAAAGAGAAGAATATCCAGAGAGCGAAACGCCTATTATATTTCGACAATATCAGGTATTTATGGAGAAGACAGAAAATAGTTAATAAATTATTGATAGGACTTTTGCAGTTTTTAAATAGGAGCCCTTGTATCTCGTTTTTTATTGTTT
>CBDUXN010000223.1:0-5303 GCA_965371185.1 uncultured Thermoplasmata archaeon | reverse complement strand
CTATCGGAGCCAACCACGTAGCGATAAAAGCCTATTTGGTCCACTGTGACATCTTGGTTCACTGAGAACTGATTGCCCCAGGTGAGTGGCGGGGTCGTATAACCAAGAAAAGCGTAAACTGGTGGTTCTTCCATTCCGGTACCGCTATATGTTACTGAAGATCCGTCCCATGCCTGGACCATGCATTCGCCTATGGAGTTGTCATCGAATACATAGGTGAAGTCCGATTCTCCCCAGTTGCTCCAGTAATCCGGAGCAGAGCCTGGGCCCTCGAATTCGCCGTCGTTCTCGACATCCCATCTGAATTTGTAGTCGATGTTGTTGCCGCCGATGATGTCTGACTCGAGGGGGACTGTCTCTCCCTCATAGTATGGAGTTCCTGGCGGCCTTTCACCGTATGGGCCGTTTGCATCTATTGTTGCAGCCCTCGTTCCGCGGTCTTGTAGCATAGGGGTTGTGGCCATATCTTGTCCATTCTCATCTACAGCCATTCCTGGTAATATCTCTGCTGTTGGCATCGTTATATCTTCGCCTCCGGAAGCCATTGATGTAAATGTTGCTAGTTCATTTTCATTTGTTCCTGTATCTGCGCTAATAGGTGCCTCTCCTACATCGCTTATTCCCTCATCTAGCTCACTGGCTACTAATGGAACTTCCGGCTGTCCCGCATCGCTAAAATTGGTGTAGACAGCCGTTCCAAATACCCCCACGACCATAACAAAGGCGGTCAGCAGGGCTAAGAGTAGCCTACCGATACTTTCTTTTCGGTTCATGTCGTTCTTTCCCTCCGTTTCGTTTTTTTTAGCCCGGGACAAGAGAACTTAACGGACTGAAGAAAGCCGGCAGAGTCAGACGACAGCAACAGCTATTTCGCTGAAAAAATGTCGCCTGTTTCCGTCGGTTTTCCCCAAGCCCTAAGTCTCCCCCCTAGACCTGAGGTATTTCGAGTATTCACCCACACAAAAAATGATGTGCGAGGCGAATATGTCATTGCGCCCCTCCTTGGCGCTCAGGTCTCAATTTTCGAGTCCAATAGTATAATGGACTACTTCATATATAATAGTTATGTAAAAACTATAACCCGGTTAAACTTTATACCCTATTATAGGTAAATACTACCCCTGAAGGATATAACCTATACTGTGGATATATACTATACTATGAAAATCGGGACTTAAATAACCATCGATCCTCCATTTGCCCGAAAGAAAATTATATCAATCTCTACCTCCTTACTCATGATAATGGCCGACGAAGCAACATCCCAATGTGATCTATCTGATGAACCTATCGAAGATATCGAATCTTTGAAGAAGATTCTAAAGAAGATCAAGGCCCTGTCTTCCGTTACAGATGCGGTCCTCATGACGAAGACTGGAATGTTCGTTCTCGGCAGCATAAGGAGGTCAACCAGCCTGGAGAAATTCGTGGGGATGTCGGCTATTCTCATGGGCTCCGCCGAAGCAGCCTCTCTGGAACTTAAGGATACCATCAGGGGGGTCGTGATCCAAACAAAAAACACCAAGATCGCCATCACCACAGTTACGGATAACATACTACTGGTCGTAACGCTGCCCGGAAAACAGGATCATGAGAAAGTATTTGAGGAGCTCGAGCCCATAATAAGTTCAAAATAAAAAGCCCGGGAAGGGGCACGAATGATGTGTCGAACCTAGGAGGAATGAGTGGATGTCAGACCATCCAAAAGAACCGAGTGAAGATTTTACTATGCCGCAGGAGATACGGGGATTCTTCAGAGGAACATCGGGAAGATCCCTTTTGATCAAAGGTGACGCCGGTGCAGGAAAGACCATCTTCGCGCTTCAGCTCATGGAGAGATTTACGGAAATAGAGAACAGTTTCTACCTGACGACCAGGATCTCCGATGATGTGCTTTACAGCCATTTTCCATGGCTTCAGGAGAAGGAATGGCAGGACAGGTTGGTGGATGTCAGCAGGGGATTCCTGGATGCGATTTCCTTTACCGATAAAGATGTGAGGATCAAGGAAGAGGTTGATGAAAAGCAGGAGAAGCTGGAAAAGGGACTCATAAGCGCGAAAGAGATGCTGGAAGCGCTGCATCTGAGATCCGCCCCGAGAAGTGTGGACAGAGCGAAGCTGAGGGGTCTATTGAAGGTCAGGGATTTGCCTGAGCTCGTGCATATCTACGACAGGATCGAAACGAGGCTGCCTAAACCGTCCCTCCTCGTCATCGACAGCATCGAGGGGCTGGCCGAGAAGTACAAGCTTTCGCCCCACAAGCTCATCACAACCCTGCAAAAGGACCTCGTGGAGCACTCGGGAACGAGCTTGGTGGTTGTGGTTGAGAGAATAGGCGACACACCTTTGGATTATCTTGTGGACGGGGTGCTAACGTTCGATGACGAGTTCAGGGATGGCAGAAGGGTTAGGAGAATGACCTTCAAGAAGATGCGGGGCGTGGAGCTGAAACGGCCTATTTACCCGTTCACCCTGTTAGGGGGGAGATTCCGCCACTTCGAACCATTCGAGCCCAGGATGTACCTTTTCAAGGAGTTTCATGAGCCCGTAAACGATACAAAGGATACGGAGCTGCATACCCAGGGCATTTTTTCTTCTGGCTCCGAGAATTTGGATTCGCTGCTGATGGGGGGTTACCCACACGGTAGTTTCGTGCTCGTGGAGCTCGGGCAGCATGTACCTGCGATGGGCGTCTCCTATATACTCGGACCAACCATAGAGAATTTCCTCAGCCAGGACAGGGGCGTCATCAGCGTGATAGCGGACGGCCAAACCCCTGATATGGCCAAGGATATCTACGAGAAACTTGTGGGAGAGGAAAGGATCAGGAACTATGTAAGGCTCTTCAAGGTCAGGGGTATCGAGAAAGAGGAAGAAAAACCCTGGCTCGTGATCGTTGATATTGAAAGATACGAGGACTACATACAATCATGGAAAAAGCTTTACCGCTCCATGAGGAAGCAGACGGAGAAAGCCATACTCGTTACATGTAATTGGGACTCGATTGAGGCTGGATTCAGACCCGAAGAAGTCGAGAAGGTCGCCACTTCCCAGATATCTCTGAGCAAGTCCTCCGGGGATTTGAACATAGGCATCGTAAAGCCCGGCCTGGGAATCACTCAGAAACTCCGTAATATGGCGGATGTGCACCTAAGAATCGAGAACATCATGGGCGCCCTCATGCTGTACGGGGAGAGACCAAGGACAGAGATATACAACATAGGCTTGGATGTGGGATACAAGCATCCTCACTTGAAGCTGACACCAGTGGTTTAGCGTATTCCAGGGCGCTCAAACTTATACTATTTTTTAAATCGCTTCAAGGGCTTGGCCAGATGCCTCCTGGCACATACAGGAACCTCGTAAATCCCCTCCTTTATATCCCTCTTAATCTTCCTTAATTCAACCTCATCCTCCCCTATCCTGGTCCTGCAGCTGCGGCATCTGTACCCCGCGTCTTTGCCCATGGATTTCATCCTCTTTCCGCACTTGGGACATGAGGGATTTCCTTTCTTTTTATAGCTCTCAGCCAATTTTTCTATCCCCACCTTCTCGATATTGACTGTTAAAGGCTTTTCCCTCACCCCTCCGTAAACGGTTACCACATCGCCTGTCACCAGTTTTCTTACCAAAGAGCGAAACTCCTTTGTCGGCTCGTATGCTGCACAGTCGATTTCCCCGCCATTCGCAATCGTGAAGATCACATGGCCGCCCTCGATGGTTCTGGGTGCGGTGCACACCGTGCCTGAGGTAATGACGGATTGATACAGAGAAATATTCTCAATACGCTTTCTCTGCAGATGCTCATCCGTTCCCTGATTCGTCTCGAACAGCAGCCATCTGTCCTTTTTCTCAGATTTAATCTTGGCCATGGCCTCGGGCAGGTCCTTTGGTTTCTCGCCTCTGATCCCGAATAACACAGGACAGGGGCTGTTCGGCGCAATGGCCACGACCTTGTCGTTGTAATCGTAGTTGTTGTATGTTGAAGTGAAGGTCCTATCCATATCAACAACTGAATCTTCATCCACTTCCCTTTCGGTTCCCCACCGCATCTTTTCCCTGTAAACTATGACCTCGTATGTTCTGTCCCTTGGACGCCATGAGAGAGCGGCAGAAGCGCCAATTAGGCCCCTTGCGTTCTTATATCCCCTATATATAGCGTTTTGCTCCCTCAACATTCCTCTTACATCGCCCAGCTCAACGACACCCTTCACAGCACTCCAGTACAGCCGCGGCGGCGGCTTATTTTTCATGACAACGTACGCAGGATTGGTGTTCTCGTCCTGAAACTGGGCGTTCCTTTCCATGATTACTTCAATCCTTTCCCTCATCTTCCTAATGTCCGCATTCCTTCCCCTCTCGTATGCATAGCGTTCTTTTCCCTCAACGTTACCTATCAAAAACCTCTTTCCAAGACCCTTGCCGAGCCTCAGCGCGATCGCGCCGTTGCCCCTGGTCTTCCAGGGGATGTTCGGGTTCAGCCTGACCAATCTCGGATAACCTATCACATCGCATTCTTCGAACTCCCTTATGAGTTCTGAAGCCAAGTAGGTGGTGCACATGGCCTTAACGGAATCTGTGTCGTCGATGCCTACGTAGATGGTGATCCCTCTCTGTAACTTTCAAAGCATTCACTTCCAGATCTGTATGAACCTCTCTATGGATCTATCATAGGTCCTCTCTACCTCCGGAGGGAACAGACAGCCTGGCAGCTCGCGAAGCTTCCAATGATACTTTATGCACTCGCAGCACTTCCCTTTCCTGCTGCAGGGCTCATATGTGCATCCGCAATCTGCTTTGTTATCTTCAATGTTGCATTCCATTCAAAGCACCTCTCCGTTTTTTTGATATACAGAATAGGGTAATAACCTAAGGAATTTAATTATTGTGATGGAGACAGACCGTGTCAGGTCAAGTAGATTTTGACAACGCTCTATTGTGATTTTTATCAACACATATAATTTTTCGGGCACCGGGCTCGATACGGGTGAAAAGTCATCTATATGTACCTCTAAGATATTTCATGCGTATTATTATGCCGTCAAAATGTTGGGATCGGCGAAAAAAGTGGTGGTCAAGGCAAAGGGAGAGGGGGGCTGGGAGAACGGCCCAATTGTAAACCAAAACTTAAAAACATTTATATATCATTTTAACAATAACCTTACACATGAAGCTCATTGCGCTTTCGCATCTCCTGCTCTCAGGCGAGAGATCGGTGGGTGAGCTCGCCCGCCTTCTGGGAATTTCGAATACCTATGCATCACAGGTGACCGACGCCCTCGTTGAGGACGGCTTCGCCGTGA
>CBDUXN010000222.1:0-5343 GCA_965371185.1 uncultured Thermoplasmata archaeon | reverse complement strand
AGTGGTGGGCGCTCGTACCGCCTTACCGCAGAACATACAAAATGGTGTATCAACCGGTTTTCCACAATGCCCGCAAAAACTGGGGGAGAAGGCTCTCTCAGTGACCTCGGGCTCCTCCTCATCCTCCACGTCGGCTTCTTCGTCTTCCTCAAACTCATCAATTTCTTCCTCCTCCACCCACTCGATTTCCTCAGGCTTCTTTTTCTTGGACTTGCGTTTTCTACCCTTCTTGGAGGAATCCTGGCCCTCCTTTTTATGCTTTTTCTTGGATTTGGTTTTTTTGCGTTTCTTGGCTTTCTTTAAAGACTTCTTACTAGCAGCCTCGCCATCGGCTTTCTTGGACCTAGATATATCAGAGACAATTAGACCAATGAGAATCCCGACTACAAGCATAACAGGAGCCAGGAATATGGCCGATTGCCATAAAGGGGTCTCCTCCTCCAGCTGCTCGGAAGGTGGTTCGCTTTCTATAGGATAGACAATTAGATCATAGGTAAGGTAGACCTCAACTGTCTCATTGTTTTTATTAGCGAACACCAGTTCATAGGTACCGTGCTGTGTCACCGAGACGATCTTTGTGGCCACCTTGAGCTCCTGTCCTGAGCCGTCAATATAATAAAAGAACTCGTTACCATCCACAAACCGCACATAATTCGCATAGTCAACAAACCAGATATCGATTGGAAGATCCTGTTTAACTTGTATCGAGAAAATGAGCTCCAGTTCATCGCCCTCCGAAAACACCAGATCCAAGGCTCGGAGGTCGTTGGCCGGAATGGTAATGTTATCCTCGAATTCCCTTGTGCGTGCTGAGGCCTCTCCGATAAGAGGTGTTGATCTCATCAAGAAGAGATCAGCCAGAAGGCTGAGGAGAAATATAAACACGATCGTGAGTAGGTAGGATTTCAAGTTTTCTTTCATATCTTTCTACCTCTCATTTTTTTTTGATAGGTTTACGAACTTACACAGAAAGCTATTATACACGCCGGGGAGAGCCAACCCGCAGTATGACTTTTGTTCTTCGTTCACTTTTTTATTTAAACTTTTCGTACAAGTTTGTACAAAAATTTTTTATATAAGCTCATGATGGGGACAAATATGGCAGTAAATTCGAAATAACATATGATCTCGTTAAGTATGAAGGGTTCTAAGTTATTAATGAAAATGTTCTTCTATAAAATTATTTCGTACAAGTTTGTACAAAAACAATCTATACCTCGGAATACATATTTTGAAAATGAAGGCGTTACAGAAATACAACCAAACGAGATATGAAAAATCATGCGAAGACGCCATCAAAAAAAATTCGGAAGATATGGGGGAGTGATAGAAAAGGAGGGAAGTAGAAATTCAGATTGTCAATCTTTCTATTTAGTGCTTCTTTCGCCACAAATTTCTGTGGCAGTGCTTGCGATTGCCAGGTTGTGAACGCTTTGGCAAGGTGAATAATCTTGTCTTAAATACAGAATTGGAGGTATAGAAATGAGAAACGATATCAGCCAAAAATCGATAGGAAGAATTTGTGCGCTAGTCGTGATTGGAATGTTTATAGCGATGACAAGTTTGTCAGTATCCGCTAACGATCCAGATGATTGGACCTATGGTGGAGATTCCTGGGGTGCGGATGGCAGGATAGGATCTAACGATAATTACGCCGTGATTATCGAGATAAATAACAATGATAGAATGACAATTACCAACGGTGGCAATGTCGGCATCGGGACGACGAGCCCAGTGGCGATATTAGATGTTGATCCTACGGTAACAACTGCAACTGATCTCACAGTAATAAGAAGTGATACGACCTTAAATAGTCCCGCACAGATAATGACCAATTGGTATGGATTAAAAATAGATCCACCATTGATAGTCAGTGGGGGAATTACAAACAAGTATGCCTTGGTAACAGCAGAAGGAGCTGGCAATGTCGGCATCGGGACGACGAGTCCAGATACAGAATTACATGTAAATGGTGATATAAAACAAAAAGTTACAACTTCTGATGTAAGTAACCCGCCAACAGATGCTCAACTAGATACCTTATTCGGAATCCCGGCGTCCAATGGTGATGGTTGGACCACTTACTTAAAAGATAGTGATTCAGACTGGTTCTATCAAATTGTAGCTGTGGGGACTGAGTGGTACATATTTACAGCACCTATAGCTGTTTAAAGAACGGCAACGTCAGCATCAGAACAACGACCCCCCCTGAGAACCTTACACATAAATGGCGCAACATGAGGCCAGGAACTCGTGTATTTCGAGCGGGAGCAAGGTTTTTAAGTGCGCAATGCCATTTATATATTAAGCTACATTAATGCTTAGAGACAGTTGCGCTAACTGGTAAATTTCCTACATTTGAAACTGCCAGTAATCGTAATTTACAAGATAAAGGGCATCCAAAAAAACCGATAATAAGGAGGTTAGAAAACGAAATCCAAGATGGTAAGCATATTTCTTTGTATAGTTATGGTAGCGAGCGTTTTTGCAGCCATCACATTAAATCTTGGACTAATAACTATGAATGCGAGTGGAGCAGGTGGTCTTGCAAACTCTCCCTGGCCGATGTTTCGTCAGAATCTCAATCATACAGGTCTTAGTCTGTATAATACAAGCACCAATCCTGGGAAGTTGAAATGGAGTTTTACGACTGGAGATCAAGTAAGGTCGTCACCTGCAATCGGTTCTGATGGTACTATTTATGTCGGTTCTAACGATAAAAAACTATATGCAATCAGCCCAGATGGTACTGAGAAATGGAATTTCACAATAGGTGGCGAGATCCTCTCATCACCTGCAATCGGTTCCGACGGTACGATATATGTTGGCTCTAATGCCGATAAACTGTATGCAATCAACCCAGAAGGCACTGAAAAATGGAATTTCTCAGCTTCTAATGGTTTTCATTCATCACCTGTAATCGACTCCGATGGTACGATTTACATTGGCATGGACGACTGTAAACTGTATGCAATCAACCCAGATGGCACTGAAAAATGGAATTTCATGGCTGGGAATGTTGTGGCCTCATCACCTGCAATTGCCTCCGATGGTACGATTTATGTCGGCTCTAGTGATTATAAACTATATGCAATCAACCCAGATGGTTCCGAGAAATGGAGTTTTACGACCGGCGATTGGATAATGATGTCGTCACCCGCAATCGACTCCGATGGTACGATTTATGTCGGTTCTTGCGACAATAAACTATATGCAATCAACCCAGATGGCTCTGAGAAATGGAATTTCACGACTGGTAAAAATGTGGATTCATCACCTGCAATCGGCTCCGATGGCACAATTTATGTCGGCTCTAACGATCATAAACTGTATGCAATCAACCCAGCCGGCACTGAGAAATGGAGTTTCACGACTGGGAATGAGGTGGACTCATCACCTGCAATCGGTTCCGATGGTACGATTTATGTCGGATCTAGAGACAATAAACTGTATGCAATAAACCCGGATGGCACAGAGAAATGGAATTTCACCACTGGCCACTATGTAACCTCATCACCTGCAATCGGCTCAGATGGCACAATATATGTCGGCTCTAGCGACAATAAACTGTATGCAATTGGAACGCCTAACATACCGCCGGTCGCAGATGCAGGTCCTGACCAAACCGTAAACGAAGGGGATTCTGTACAATTTAATGGCTCAGCCTCTTACGATCCTGATGGCACAATAGTAACCTACGAATGGGATTTCAATTTGAGTGATGGTTTGTGGTGGGAGACAGGGGCACCACCCGATGCCATTGGCCCAACACAAAACCATACCTATGCCGAATACGGCGTTTTCATCGCGACCTTGAGAGTAACAGACAATAACGGATCAATGGATACAGATACTTGTGAAATAACAGTGCTGGTTCCTCCTCCACTGCCCCCAACCCTATATATAAATGTGAGCCTTGATGGGAACGATGTGATCCTCTATTGGGACCCCCCTTCAATCTCAGGCATCGACCACTATTTGATATATCGTTCAATATCTCAGACTGGCTTCGATTTTAATACCGTATGGGTGAATACCTCAAGTGATAACGAATCTGGCGAACCAGACCCTATACCACTAAGAACCATGTGGAACGATACCAAAGCGGCATTACCTGGTGATCCAAGCTATAAAGAAGAGTATTACTACATAGTAAGAGCAGTGAATGTTGTTGGAGAGGTAAGCAGAACCAGCAGAACAGTCGGGAAATGGACAAAGATATTTCCACAGGGAGTATCGACCTTCTCTATTCCTTTGGAACCGTTAGAGACAATGAACACCACCGCAGACAATTATCTTAAAGACATGAACGCTAGATACATCAAATGGATGGACCCTGTAAATCATATTTGGATGAAACACGGAGATGGTAGTGTAAACGATACGCAGATGGAACTCGGCAGTGGCTATGAAATAAAATTCGACAGCCAGACGAACTACACATTTACCGGTATGCCTGGTGCGATGATAAGGTACGACGACAGCGGATTTATAGGGTTTGATCCTAGTTCTGAGGCCAGAAATCTTACGGCCACAGTTGATCCAGTGATAGGAAATGTGACTCTGAACTGGACACAGCCTTCGAGTATGGACGGAGACGATAGCTATAAGGTTTACCGCTCCACAACCAAGGACGGTTTCGATAACGGTACAGCCGTGCTTCTAGATACTCTCCCATATGGCAACGAGACTTATATCGATCCCGGGGCTGCGTTATTATATGACCAATGCTACTATATGGTCATTCCTGTCAATGAAACCGATATCGAAGGTTCGAGCACGTACAGCATCGGGGTTTGGACAGAGGAATATCTATCTCAGTACGATACAATCGGTATACCTCTGAAACTGAGTATTAACCAAGCAGCTGATCGGTACTGCGACAAAATTCCAAATGCAGTAGGGATAAACTATTATAATGTGAGCGCACAGCGATGGAGTTGGCACTCAACAAGGATGCCAAAAGGGGCATTTGATCCCATATTGGTGATGACAGAGGGGTATCAGATATCCACTTCGGGTGGAACCGAATTCACTTTTATAGGGGTGTAGAATCCGTATTCAAGGACAAAATTTCTGTGCAACATTTGATGTTAACGGAGTTTGTCAATATATGGACGTTTGGTCAACCAAATGTCTACAACAAAATACAATGATTGGTATGAATATGAAATCAATTTATTCATGCTTTAATCTTCGTAATAGCATTTTACTACGCATTCCCCCAAATACCACACCCCTTCATCCATAAGCACTCCACAATTCCCACAGAAATACACTCCAGTATAACTCCTCTTCTCTTCTTTTCATATGACGTTTCCATTAAATGTCTGTATCCGAATT
>CBDUXN010000221.1:0-5345 GCA_965371185.1 uncultured Thermoplasmata archaeon | reverse complement strand
AAGAGGGTGCTCAGAGCAAGATTCCCCTTTTACGATATAGACCTGTTCAGTATCGATATCGAAAAGTACGAGCTCAAGAACATCATCAATGGGGAGGAGTTCGATAAAGCGCGGTTGAAGCACATACCGGACAGCAAATTTCTTGCGGGTGATCTCCCCCGCTACACCGATTTCAGGGCCTGCTTGATAACCTCTGCCTTCTTACCATTCACGAATTTTGTTGACATCAAGAAAAGGCTCATTCGCCTAGCGGAGACAATAACAAGCCCCGGCGGGAGGTCAAAACCATTATATCTTGCCCCGGACACGAACCTACTTTACCTAAAGTTCTTTTCCAGGTACTTCCCCCTGAAAGATGAGGAGGGGGATAAAAAGGTCACAGCCATAGATTTCAGGATCGCGTTCAGCGAAATTGTGAGGGAGGAAATCGATGCCAATATAAGATACAAGTACAGATTATCAAACCTCCACAGAATGAAGGAAGCTTTAGGGCATGCAGATATCGTTGAGGAATTCCTCAACTGCAGCATGAGAAAGACCAGGCTGGCAAAGAGCGCACAAAACGAGATCGCGCTCCTTTTCGCTGAGCTTGAGGCGGAGAGAGCCGAGGCGGAGCAGTTTACAGAGGACAAGGAGGAGAGGGATAGGCTCATAGCAAAGTCATACTCCAACTTCGAAAAGGACAGAAACGGTGAGGTCCTGCTTCTCACGGCGGACGAGGACATGGCATATCATGCAAAAAATGCTGGATTGCTTACAGATACGTTGATCATCCCCCATGAAGTTCCCAATAGAGGAAATATCCAACCCTGCCACCTTGTAAATCTCCTGTATGATATTGCATTGGGTTTTGGCGTGCTTCGCTTGAGCGGAACCGGGGTGACGATATTCGGAGAGTGGAGAGGCAAGGGTATTGATGACTACGACAGGGAGCATTTGAAATTGTGGCTCGAAAAGGACAGCAGGATCAAAGATGAATTCGATAGGGACCTCAGGATCGCGAACAAAATCGATAGGCTGGGCGGTTTGTAGGCCTGTCATGAGATAAAAAGAGGGAGATAATAACGAAAAAACTCACTTTCTCCATTTGAATTCATGCTTGCAGTGCGGGCAAACACCGGTGCCGTTTAAAAAGAACTGGAGGTTCTTGCTGTCGCATTTGGAGCAGATGAACTGCTTGTGCTTCATTTTCGATCTGGACACGGGCGGTCTGGCGCTGTAGCGGAACCTTTGCCCGCATCCGGGACAGCGGCCCAATCCATCCACGAAGAACTGTAGGCTTGGATTCCCGCAGTTCTCGCATGCGAACCGTTCCGTTGGCCCCTTTTGTGGGCCTCGGCCCTCTTCTGGTTGGTACCAGGTTTTTTTCTCCACTCCTTGTGGAGGCGGCCTTCGTACTCCCATCCTCTCTTCTACACGTCTTTCCCAATCCTCAGGTGGGCCTCTCCTCATACCTTCTCGCGGATATCCCCGCTCACCACCGTAATCCCTTCCTTGATATCTCTGACCTCTTTCATCTGGATATGCTTCCTCTCTGCGTCTTTGGACCCTCTCATCCAGGTATTCCGCTTCCCTGTATTCCTGAGGTCTTCTATCAGGAGATTGCATACCCTGGTACCCAGGCCGTCCCTCACCTGGGTATGCCCTTCTCTGGGCATCAACCCTGGGTCTCCTCGGCTCTTGGCTTATGCTCCATCCACAGAGAGCGCAGCTATTTGGATCACCGAAAATTTCCCTTCCGCAGTTCGGGCAGTGATTCCTTCCTGTTGCCCGACCACCCCTTTGTGCATCGCGAATCGGTTCCCTTCCTCTTTGATCATATCTTGGAGCCGGTGCAGGCCTTTCATAGCCCCTCTGAGATTGAGGCTCTCTCCTCCCCTCGTATTGAACCCTTTGGTCCCTCCGCTGAGGAGGATAAGCACTGGCCCGTTCGTCTCTGTATCTTTCGGTTTGGCGCCTTTCCATTTGTCTCGGTTCTCTGGGTCTCTGTTGATAATACCTGCCCTGGTTCTGAGGAGGCTGTGTTCGCGCCCTGTCCGTAAGTCCGCCACCTGTTCTAGGAGGATAGCGGGATGCTCCCGGAGGCGCTTCTCTGTATCCACCTTCGTATCTTCTCTCAGGTGGCCGTCTTGCTGGAGGGCTTGCCCTTCTAGGATCCGCGCCCCTATCCATGGTGCGTCCTCTTGGCTGAGACTGGCCTCTTCTCCAGCCGCACATGACGCAGTAATCGGGATCAGAGTAAATTTCCCTTCCGCAGTTGGGACAATGCACCACCATATTTTCTCTCCATTATCATAATCGAGTAGGCATTATTTCAATTTTGGGGTGATGATATCAGATTTTTATCTTAATTGTTGTGTTATATGACAATAATGGATAAACACAAAAACGTTTATTAGATTCCTATGTCATTCGCAATCACTGTTCATAACCATTTTCAAAACGATTTCGGTATGGGGGAGTAATAGATGAGCAAGTTAAAGATCACCGTAGTTGGCGCGGGCACAATGGGGGCAGGTATCGCCCAGCGTGCATCGCAATCCGGTTTTGCAGTGGCCCTGATGGATGTGAAGGATGATTTCGTCAAAAAAGGTTTTGCAGGCATCGAAAAAACCCTCAAGAAGGGCGTGGAATTGGGAAAGGTCACTGAGGAACAGTCCAAGCGCATTGTAGAGAACATACAGGGCACCACAGATTTGGAAGACGCTGTAAAGGACACGGACTTGGTGATAGAGGCGATCTTCGAGGACTTGGAGGTGAAAAAGGAACTGTTCTCGCGATTGGATGGAATTTGTGACGGGAAGGTTATCTTCGCTTCCAACACATCATCCCTGAGCATAACGGAGATTGCCGAGGCAACCACCCGCCAGGACAAGTTCGCAGGTTTACATTTTTTCTACCCTGCTGCCATAAACAGACTCGTGGAGGTCATTGCAGGGGAAAAAACCTCCCGGGAAACCGTGAACAAGCTCTCTGAAATCTCCCGTTCACTGGGGAAAACCCCCATCGAGGCCAAGGATGCACCAGGTTTTGCGGTAAACAGGTTCTTCGTGCCTTGGCTGAACGAAGCGTGCAGGATGCTGGAAGATGAAACAGCCAATATTCCAACCATCGATAAGGGGGCTAAGGAAGCTTTTCGTATTGGCATGGGCCCGTTCAAGCTGATGAATGCAACTGGCATCCCAATCGCGTTCCATTCTCAGGAATCGTTGCACCGCGGGTTAGGAGAGTTCTATAAACCAAGCCAGAGGCTCAAGGTTCAGTTCGAATCGGGCGAGAAATGGAATATGGAAGGGGATATCAACGAAAGCGAGATAGAAACCGTCAAGGAGCGGTTCTACGGTGTGGTTTTTGGTGTGGCATGTCAGCTAGTGGAGGAGGGCGTGGCTTCGAAGGAAGATACCGATAGAGGGGCTACGATAGGCCTGAGATGGGATTCAGGTCCATTTAATATGATGAACGGGATCGGGACCCAGAAATCCTTCAAGCTCGTGAACGCAATTGCTGAAAAATCACAAGGTGCATTCGAAGTGCCTGAGCTGTTAAGGAAACAGGCCGAATCAAGAAAACCCTGGGATCTGAGAACGGTTCGACTTACCAGAGAGGGAAAAACCGCGGTTATCACCATGGACCGCCCCGAGGCCATGAACGCCCTCAACTCAAAGGTTCTTTCGGATTTGGGAGCTGTAGTTGCGGAATTGCAAGAGGATGAAGACATAGTCGTTGTAATAATCACAGGTGAGGGCAAGGCTTTCGTTGCAGGTGCGGACATAAAGGAGATGATGATGAAAAATCCTATCGAGGCTAGGGAGTTCACGCAACTTGGCCAGGCTGTGTTAAAGGATATCGAGAACATGAACAAGCCCGTGATAGCCGCTGTGAACGGCGTTGCCTTGGGCGGAGGATGCGAATTGGCGTTGGCATGCGACATCATCCTCGCTTCTGAGAAGGCAAAGCTGGGTTTTCCTGAGGTTGGGCTGGGCATTCATCCCGGCTTCGGAGGAACGCAGCGCCTGCCAAGGCTTATAGGCAAGGCCAGGGCCAAGGAACTGATCTTCACGGCAGATATCCTTGATGCAAGGGAGGCGGAACGAATTGGGCTTGTGAATAGGGTCGTTGCCCCTGATAAACTGCTTGAAGAGGCGAAGGCCCTGGCAGATAAGATAGCGAGCAGGGGGCCAATAGCCATACGCCTTGCGAAATCGGCCATTAACAAAGGATGCGAAATGGATTTGGATACAGGTCTGGCCTACGAGGTCGAGTCCGTCTCTATGGCCTTCTCCACGAAGGACAGCAAGGAGGGCATGAAGGCCTTTACAGAGAGAAGGAAGCCAGAGTTCAAGGGGAGATAGGAAGGCATCAGCCCTATCGTTTTGCCTCCTCGAAGCCCAGATCAAAAGCCGTGAGGTTCGCATCCAGAAGCCTTGAAGGCACGTTCTCTTGTAGAGCCTCTTTTAATTTCTCCACAGACAAAGGGAGAGTCTCACACGCCCCTGCAAGTGCACCCAGCATTATGATATTGCCAACGATCACAGGGAGGCCAGCGTCCTTGGCCAGCTTTTCGGTATCCAGTCTAACCAGTTTTTTGCCAACACCTTTAAGATCGTTCAGCAACCCCTTCAAATCTGGATATGTATCGTTTCCGGCGGTGACTGTGAATGGATATATCGGGTTCGTGTTGGTCACTATCGTTGTCCTTTTAGATGCAAAGCCCAAATGTCTGTACGTCTCAACAGGCTCTAGGCCAAGAATCATGTCCGCCTCTCCTTTTCCGATCATTGGACTGTGTGCATCGCCTATGCGTATAGTGGAAACGACCATACCTCCCCTTTGAGCCATCCCGTGGATCTCGCTTATCATCACATCCAAACCCGATCTCAAGGCTGCATCGCCCACGATTTTTGATACCAATATGATGCCCTGACCTCCTACCCCTACAACAACAAGATTTTCGCATCCCTTAGTCATTGCCCTTCCCCCCTTTTTTTTCATTCACAGGTTGAATGGCACCTGAGGGGCAGGCTTCGGCACAAACCCCGCACCCGACACATATTTTCGGGTCGATCCCTGGATATTCATCCTCGCCTAAAAAGGATGCAGGGCAACCGAATTTGGATGTGCAGGTATAGCATTTGATGCAAACGCTGCGGTCCACATCGTATACAATTATTCTCTCTCCTTTCCTCCTCTTGTCCCTGAGTTCAATCAACGCGCAGGGATGCCTTGCAATTACTACTGAGATACCGGGGTGCTCAAGGGCATCTTTGAATGCCTCCATTGTTTTTTCCAGATCGTACGGGTCCACCACCTTCACCGACTCAACGCCACAACCCTTGACAATTTCG
>CBDUXN010000220.1:0-5377 GCA_965371185.1 uncultured Thermoplasmata archaeon | reverse complement strand
CTTTGATCAACCAGTGATGCACTTTCGTCCTCTTATGTCTTATTTCCAAGTACTGATTGTGAATAATTCCGTTTCGAATGACCGCAACGGTATTTATTTAAGATCATTTAGTAGTTCTAATTTGATTATGAACAATACTGTTTACTCAAATAGCTATGCTGGTATCTATCTATTTTCATGGTGTTCAAATAATATAATCTATAATAATTCTGTTTACTTAAATGGCGTATTTGGTATATACGTGGGCCATAGTGATTTAAATACGATCGCGAATAATTCTATTTATAGCAATGATAAGGGGCTTGTGCTAAGCGGAGCGAATTCGAATACAATAATTAACAATTCTATCCACTCAAACGGACCTGCTGTTAGCCTACCGATATCAAGTAATTCAAATTCCATAGTGAACAATTACATCGTGAACAACAGTTATGGGATCACCCTGGGGGACTCCTCATCAAATAATATAATCGAAAGCAACACATGCAGCTTAAATACATGGGAAGGCATAAAGCTTGATTTATCATCGAACAATATAATTGTTAATAATACATGTTCTTTCAATAAAGTTGGCATCTCCATAAGCTATTCCACTGATAACAAGGTTTATCACAATAACATCCTACACAATACAAATCAAGCATTGGACACCTCAAATCACGGCAATCAATGGGATAATGGCTATCCCTCTGGCGGAAATTTTTGGAGTGATTATACTGGGGCTGACTTGTACAAGGGACCAAGTCAAAACATCACAGGTAGCGACGGCATAGGAGATACTCCTTATATAATCGACTCAGATTCCCAAGATAACTACCCCTTAATGAAGAGGATAGGTCCCAATACCAAACCTACTGTTTCGTTTACTTTCACCCCATCCTCTGGCAATATTTCTACTATATTTTATTTCGATGCTAGTGCCTGTTCAGATAACGAGGACATCACTTTAGATTTGCGGGTTCGCTGGGATTGGGGAGATGACGGAATTTGGGATACGGTTTGGACGACTACAAAAACCGCTAACCATCAGTACTCATCTCCTGGAACATACATGGTACGATTAGAGGTCATGGATAGCGGAGGGCTAATGGATAATATAACACAACAGGTAGTTGTACAAGACGATGGTGCTCCTCCTGGCGATATAAAGGAAACTAAAATTCTAAATAAGTCTGAAGTGATATTAGGCATTGCAGCAGTTGTCGCTGCTGCTTTGGCATCGATGGTATTAGGAACAACAGATGTTGGGAAGTACGGTTTCCTACTCTTTTTCCTTCCCCTATACACTCGCCTTAATAAAGAAGATGTTTTAGATCATGAGACTAGAGGCAGAATCAGGGGAATGATAGAGTTAGATCCAGGAATTCGTTACAGTGAACTAAAGAAAAAATTGAGGGTGAAAAATGGTACACTCACGTACCATTTACGGGTCCTTGAGAGAGAAGGCTATATACAATCAAAGAATAACGGCGTTTCTAAACACTTTTTTCCCGGTAATATGAAATTACCAAAAAATATCATTAGAATGAGAGGCGTACAGAAAATTGTCTTTAAGGAGATTTTAGAAAATCCTGGTATCTCCCAGAGAAAGATTGCACAGCTTATAGGAGGCAGCACCTCAACTGTGAATTATAATATCAATATCATGGCCAAAAAAGGAATTATCGAGTTGAGAAGGAAGGGTAACGAGACTAAATGCTATATTATCGAAGAAAATTAATTGAAACCTTCTTTTACTGCCTCAGAAACATTAATTATAGGCTAATGTTATCCTGGGCTTGACCCTGGGAAATGGGAGGTAACAATACGCTATAAAAGGGGGGAGAAAATGGGCAAAACGATGGTAGAAAAGATTCTCGGAGCCCATGCCGGCAGGGATGTACAAGTCGGAGAGAACGTGGATGTTGAAATCGATGCCCGGCTGGCAAGGGATTTTGGCGGTGCAAATGTGGTTAAGAATATCAGGGACAACGGATTGGGTATCCATGATCCGTCCAAGACGTTCTTCACACTGGATTGCAATCCTGGCGGTAGCGACCAAAAATACGCTGCAAACCAGCAGATATGCAGGATCTTCGCCAGGGAGCACGGCATAAAGGTTTTCGACATTAACAGGGGAATAGGCACACATGTGGCCATTGAGGAGGGTTTGATCGGACCTGGAGGTACTCTGGTTTCCACGGATTCTCATGCCAACATTCTTGGTTCCATCGGGGCATTTGGTCAGGGAATGGGGGATCTTGATGTTGCCCACGCATTCGCCTACGGGAGGGTGTGGTTCAAGGTTCCGCACAGCATGAAGATAATTCTAAATGGGAAGCCCAGTGAGAACGCCACGGCAAAGGACATTGTGTTGGCAATGGCAGCCAAGCTAGGAGCCAACGGCCTTCTGGGTTATTCAGCAGAGATTACAGGAGATATCGTAGATTCCTTGGGTTTAGCCGAGAGGATCACAATTTCTTCTATGGTAACTGAGATGGGAGGTATTATCGGACTTTTCCAACCCAATGAGACGATAATTGACTATTTCAAGGCAAAAGGGGTGGAGAGCCCAAATTTGGCCCCGGACCCGGATTCACATTATGAAAGTGAAATAGAAATCGACATAGAGGGTCTCAAACCAATGATATCCAGGCCTGGTCATCCTGATGACGCCGTACCTGTGGAAGAGGTGGAAGGACAAAAAATCGACTCGGTCTTCATAGGCTCCTGCACCGATGGCAGTTATGAGGACATGCAGGCCGCCGCAAAGATACTGGAGGGAAGAAAAGTTGCACCCGGCGTGGTTCTAAAGATAGTGCCAGCCACGGAGAGGGTCTGGAAGAAATGCCTTGATGAAGGTCTCATAAAGATCTTTACGGATGCCGGTGGCCTTGTGGGCAATCCAGGATGTGCAGGATGCGCTGCCGGTCAAATTGGCCAGAACGGCCCAGGCGAGATTTCAGTCAGCACTGGAAACCGCAACTACCCTGGGAAGCAGGGCAAGGGAAGCGTTTATTTGGCCTCTCCCGCCACCGCTGCAGCTTCGGCCATTGCAGGAGTGATAACAACCGCCCAAAAAATACCGGCAGAGCCGATACTTTTCAAAAAGGGTGAGCCGAAAGAGGTTGAAAAAGCGATCAAGTCGGTTGACAGAGAATGCGCCACGAAGGTTGAGGGCAGAGTCTGGGTCATCAATAGAGACAACATAGACACAGACATGATCTTTCACAACCGCTATCTTTCCATTACCGATATCAAACAGATGGGTCAGTATTGTTTTGATAATCTCGAAGGTTTTGAAGATTTTTCAGAAAAAGCTGAGAAAGGTGATATAGTAATCGTGGGCAAGAACTTCGGATGCGGCAGCTCAAGACAGCAGGCTGTCGACTGTTTCAAGAGCCTGGGGGTGAGCCTGATAATCGCAGAGTCCTTTGGTGCCATATACGAGAGAAATGCCATAAACGCTGGATTGCCCATCCTCACCGGAAAGCTCCTGGATTTTGGAATCAAGGACGGTGATAAAATAAAAGTGGATTTTGAAACAGGCGAGATTGAGGATATGACTCAAAACAAGAAGCTACAAATCGCTCCATTCTCGAAAGTCCAGATGGAGATTTACAAAAGAGGAAGCCTCCTGGGGGGTGGTTGATGATGGAAGAAACGTTTGCGGAAAAGGTTCTGGCAAAGAAATCATGCAAGGAAGAGGTCGTTCCCGGCCAGATCATTACAGTGAAACCTGATCATCTTCTAATGCATGACAACGCAGCACCAATAACAGCAAAGATAAGGGAAGAGCTTGATGAATACGGGATCGTTAACAAGGATTTACCAATTATCGTATTGGACCATGTCATTCCAGCGGCAAGTGAGAAGACCGCAACAAATCATCAGAAGATCAGGGAATTCGTAAAGAAGTTCAAAATTTCCAATTTCTTTGATATTGGAACCGGTATTTGCCACCAGGTGGTCGTGGAGAAGGGATTAGGTCTTCCAGGCAAGATAATCTTGGGAAGCGATTCCCATACCTGTTCATACGGTGCAGTTGGATGCTTTTCAACAGGGATCGATAGAACCGAAGCTGCTGCGCTGCTTCTGACGGGTGAAACATGGCTGAAGGTACCGCAGAGTATCAAAATGATTTTAAATGGAAAATTGAACCCGCCTATGATGGCCAAGGATCTCGTGCTTCATGTAATAGGTGATATGCGGGCGGACGGTGCAACATATTGCTCTGTGGAATATCATGGTGATATCGATTTTTTGACCGTGGAGGACAGATTCGTTATCTCCAATATGGGCGTGGAGATGGGGGCAAAACTGGCCGTATTTCCTGTTGATGACGTGACAAAGAGTTATTTTGAATCCATTGGCGTGGCACAAGATGCATACGAGCCTTTTTGGGCGGACGATGGAGCAAAATATCTTCTTGAAAAGGAATACGATTTATCCGAGGTAGAGCCTGTCGTGGCTGCTCCGCACACCGTGGATAACGTCAGGAAGGTCACTGAGCTTGCGGATGTTCCAGTTGATCAGTGTTTAATAGGCACCTGCACAAACGGAAGGCTGTCGGATCTTGAAGCAGCTGCAAGAATACTGAAAGGGAGAGACGTGCATAAAGATACACGCCTTTTGGTACTTCCCGCTTCAAGAACCATATACCTGGAAGCTGTAGAAAAAGGGATAATACAGATCCTACTGGATGCAGGTGCGGTGATACTTCCACCTGGGTGCGGTCCATGCCTGGGAGCTCACCAGGGTGTTCTTGCTCCAGGGGAGAAATGCATCTCCACCGCCAACAGGAACTTCAAGGGCAGAATGGGCTGCAAGGATGCAGAAATTTATCTGGCCTCTCCCGCCACGGTGGCAGCATCGGCATTAAATGCTGTAATATCAGACCCCAGGGAGGTGGCATGATGAAGGTATGGAAGTACGGGGATAGTATCAATACAGATATGCTGTTCCCTGGTAAGTACTGCTACACTTGCAGCACCATCGAGGAGATAAAACCCCACCTGCTGGAGGACCTTGATACGACCTTTGCGAAAGATGTTGCGGAGGGCGATATTATCTTCGCAGGCAGGAACTTCGGCTGCGGCTCTTCCAGGGAGCAGCCTGTGCTCGGCTTCAAAGCTGTAGGTATCAAGGCCGTTGTGGCGGAGAGCTTTGCCAGGATATTTTACAGGGCCGCGATAAATCAAGGCTTGGTGTTGATCGAGAACCCTGATGCTGTAAAAGCGTACACAGGATCTGAGGATGTGCGTTTGGATCTTGATGCAGGTGAGCTGTTCATTGGGGATAAAAAATTCACATTCCCGCCTCTTCCTGATGAGATTGAGGCCATCAGGGAAGCAGGTGGTTTACTGGAATACACAAGGAAAAAGCTAAAAGAGGGACC
>CBDUXN010000219.1:0-5383 GCA_965371185.1 uncultured Thermoplasmata archaeon | reverse complement strand
TTCCCCGAACAACGGCTATGGATGGGGGGTCGTGGATGCATATGGAGCTACGAAGAGGGCATGGGATCTGAACATGACCTTCTTGAACTGCCCTCCTGTGGTTCATGAGGGCGATCTGGTTCATTTCAATTCCAACACGACATACACCCGTACGGAGTTCACATACAAGGGCAAGGACGGGATAAGGATCTTGGGCGATGACACCGTGGTTTTCCAGATTTCCATCCCTGCCAGTTGGAGCATGCCCACCAACATCACAGTGGTGTCCGAGGGCGATTTGGGGGTGGATTCGTTCTTTTCCCTGCCCCGCCTTGAAGACAACATGTGGGTGACAGAGGCTGAATTCCATTACAATGTGGATGTAAATGAAACAAAAGAAGCGACGCCTCGGGTCCTGTTCGATTCCACCACGCCAGAAGTGGAAAATGACACCGCCTACACCCTCTTCTCCAACATCACATTGAACGACATCAACGCCACCCACGTCGTTCGAAACATAACCGTGGACGCCCAGGAACCGCCTTTTGTAGCGATCGAAAGCCCTGGCGATGGCGAAACGATCAGCGATATAGTCACCATCACGGGCACTGCATACGATCCAGACGTTGGAGATGAAGTTGAAAGGGTTGAGATAAAGATCAACGACGGCGCTTGGGAGCCTGCCATGGGCACCACGAGCTGGGAATATGAATGGAGCACCGTAGAGCTCAACAACGGACAGTACACCCTCAGTGCCATGGCCTTTGACGGTGAGGAGAACTCCTCCTTGCATACCATCGTCGTTAACGTGGATAACAGCAACATCCAGCCCATTGCAATAATAGACACCCTCTCCCCCAACCCCGCAAATGAAGGGGAGGAGGTTTCCTTTTCAGGTTACGGCAACGACGACGACGGTTTTATCGTGGAGTATGAATGGAGCTCGAACATAGATGGATTTCTCAGCGACGCGAACGCGTTTTCTTCTTCAGGACTATCCGTTGGGACACATGATATCTCCTTCAGGGTGAAGGACAACGATGGCACGTGGTCTGAAAAGGCCTTGATGGCCTTGAGAATCAATCAGTTCCCAATCGCCTACATAGATTCCATAGCCCCAAATCCCGCGAATGAAGGGGATACCGTAACCTTCCTTGGACACGGAAGCGATGACAGGACGGTTACCGGATACAACTGGCGGTCCAGCATCGATGGATTTCTATCAGATCAGGCATCCTTTTCCACCTTCTCATTGAGCCCTGGTGATCATGAAATATATCTCAGGGTTCAGGACGATGACGGCGAGTGGTCCGAAGAGGTAATGCGGAACATCAGGATCAATGGCCCCCCAACAGCCTTCATAGATTCAATTGACCCGAGCCCAGCTGTGGAGGGTGAGGATGTACAATTCCAGGGCCACGGCGTGGATGAATCGAGCATAATAAACTACATCTGGTCTTCAAGTATAGATGGTTACCTGGGCGGGACCTCCAGTATAATAAACGATCAGCTTTCCCTGGGCGATCATATCATACATTTCAAGGTGCAGGACAGCGATAACGTTTGGTCCGAGGAGGTTTCGCGGTCCTTGAGAGTCCATAAAAGACCGATTGCAATAATGGACAGCATCTCTCCAAACCCTGCAAACCAGGGCGATGATGTCAGCTTTGAAGGCCACGGCTCCGATGACGGCGCGATCGAAACATACGAGTGGTCGTCAAGTGTCGAAGGCTTCCTAAGCGATGCAGACTCGTTCATCTCCTCCACCTTATCAACCGGGGAGCATGAGATAATGTTTCGGGTCATGGACTATGACGGGGCCTGGTCAGATGCAGCCGTTTTCTCCCTTCGAATCAATCGGATACCAACAGCCTATATAGACTCAGTTACTCCGAGTCCTGCAAGGGAAGGGGAGAGCATAACATTCGCAGGCCACGGTAGCGATGACGGGGACATTGAGAGCTACAACTGGCGCTCCAGCATAGATGGTTTTCTCAGCGTCTCGGATTCCTTCAGCACGCCCCTTTCCAACGGAGATCATGTGATCTACTTCAAGGTTAAGGACGATGTCGGTGTGTGGTCCGAGGAGGCTTTCCTTGCCCTGAGGGTCAATGGGATCCCGATAGCGATCATAGATTCCATCTCCTCGAATCATGCCAATGATGGGGAAACCATAAGCCTCACAGGGCACGGCAGCGATGACGGCAGCATCGTTGCCTATGAATGGTCCTCAAGCATAGACGGACTTCTTAGCGATGATGATTCTTTCTCAACCTCAAGCCTGTCCGTGGGAGAGCATGTCATCTCCTTCAGGGTCGAGGATGATGAGGGTGCTTGGTCAGAAAAGACCTCCTTCTCCCTGCACATCAACGGGATTCCGGTTGCCAACATAGACTCCATTTCCCCGAACCCTGCAAATGAAGGGGAGAGCATAACGTTCACAGGTCACGGAAGCGATGAGAGGGACATCATGGGGTATATTTGGAGCTCCCATATCGATGGCATGCTGAGCGTCTCAGCATCCTTCAGCACATCCTCGCTTTCCATCGGAGACCACATCATCTACTTCAAGGTGAAGGATTCGGATGATGTCTGGTCAGAGGAGGATACGATAGGCCTTAAAGTCAATAAGATCCCGAAAGCATCGATATATTCGATTTCACCAAGCCCTGCAAATGAGTTCGATACCATCACGTTTATCGGGCACGGTACCGACGACGGCGATATCATGGACTACAACTGGAGGTCCAGCATAGACGGTTTCCTCAGCGGTCAGAAGGAGTTCGACACGGAGCTATCTGTCGGTGAACATAAGATATATTTCAGCGTGAAGGACGATCTGGGGGTGTGGTCAAATGAGGTGGCGAAGGCGCTGCATATAAACGCCATACCGAAGGCCCACATAGACTACATCACACCCAATCCTGCCAAGGAAGGGGATACAATTGAGTTCTTAGGACATGGGACGGATGACGGAACCATCAATGCCTATGAGTGGAGGTCAAGCACTGACGGGAAATTGGGTACCGAGAGTTCAATGAGCATATCGTATCTTTCGGCAGGAACCCATGTGATATACTTCAAGGTAAAGGATAATGACGGGGTATGGTCCCTGGAAACATCCAAGTCGCTCCTCGTGGAGATCAGAATAAACCAAGTTCCCACGGTTTATTTCATATCTCCTGCGCACGGCGATGTTGTCGCGGGGGAGATAATTATCCAGGCCCAGGCCGAGGATGCCGACGGCCAGGTGGAAAGAATCGAGATACGGGTGGATGACAACGACTGGTTCCAAATCTCGGATTCCTCGTATGCCTACTATTCACTGGAAACCAAGGGCATGGGTAAAGGCGAGCATGTTCTATATGTCAGAGCATTCGACGGAGAGCAGTATTCCGCAGAGGAGCTCATCATAATCGAGGTCTATCCTGAAAAAGAGGAGAATCCGTTCTTTGGAGAAAGTGGTTTGTTATGGATATCACTCGTCGTCGTTATCATCCTAATTTCTTTAATTCTGCTGCTGTATTGGCTTTTTACAGGCAGAAAGCGGCAGGGCTGAGGAAAAATTATATATGAATATTCGTTACAGGGCACGATACCATGAAAAGGAACCTTATGGAGATATTATGCTGCCCCACATGCAAAGGGGACCTGGCCCTCTCCGTGGAGAAGGAGGACGAGAAGGAGATAATCACCGGTGTGTTGAGATGCGGAAAATGCGGTGTTGACTACACCATAGAGGATGGGATACCGAACCTACTTCCGAAAAGTGCAGAATAGGGCGAAATTCCAGGTGTTAAGCCCATTTTTTAGACGATTGGATGCTTTGAATTATGCCTAAAACTTATATATAAGGTAGTGTATAGAGAGGTGGGTTGGGAATATGTCCAATAACCAGATTTCTGTGATTTTACCCGCATTGGACGAAGAGCGTACAATAGGCAGGGTGATCGATGGATTACCCATCCGCCCACTGGTGGAAAGGGGTTACGATATAGACATCATGGTGGTGGATGGTCACAGTACCGACGATACGCAGAAGATAGCCCTGGAAAAGGGCGCACGATTGATTTTACAGCAGGGCAGGGGGAAAGGCCTTGGCGTTAGAGCAGCATTCAAAGCCTTCGAGGGCAGATACCTGTTCATGATGGACTCTGATGATACCTATCCAGGGCATCACATCCTGGACATGCTGCCTCTCCTGGAGTCCGGAAAATACGATGTCGTTCTCGGTTCCAGGCTGAACGGCACGATCCAGGAAGGCGCCATGTCAAAGATGAACTACTTTGGAAACAAGGTTCTGACAAGGACGGCGAACGTGCTGTTCCCCAACGGCCACAAGGTGAGCGACCTGTGCACAGGCATGTGGGGATTCAGGGGCGATGTCATCGGGAAACTCGACCTCGAGGCGGAGCATTTCGACATCGAGGCCGAGATGTACGCGAAATGCGTAAAGATGGGATGCAGGATCGGCGAGGTGCCGATAGAATACAAAAAGAGGGTCTCCCCCTCCAAGCTCAGCTCATTGAAGCACGGCTTGGCCATCGGAAAAAGGCTTTTTATGGAAAAGTGGAGATGAGCGGTTTAAGGGTCATTTAAACGTATTTTCTGCAGGTATAACAATACCATCTTTTATGCTCATTTACATATCTTAATGGTTGTCCGCAGCTTAAGCATGGATATACTTGGGGTGGAAATGGCAACGAATACGGGGGAGGAGCTGCACCGTACGGGTGAGAGATTATCGTTGGAATGACATCCTCCTTTGCAAATTTTCTTGAAAATACATGTAAAATAATTGCTACAAACACCCCGATAATAAATCCAAAAAAAATCAGGATGATGATCAATACCCATCCTATCGTGCCTGTATTTGCACCATGGAGTATTTCGATCCTCCCATCAGGCAGTTGCCGAAGGAAGATATCAGTGGCAATTATAGAATCTTTTGAAACCGTTATTTTTCCTTTATAAGGGTTTACTTTCGTTTGCCAGCCCCTGAGTCGCATCATATAATCAATATGCGGGAGAATTTGGCTCATATCTCCCCCCACAATTTCCGCCTCTTTTATTTTACGGGATAAGAAAACGATCAATGCAACCACGATTATAATGAATGATATAATGAAAAAAATTATCCACATTTCTATAGGTGTTGGGCCATTCATTTTTAATCACCATTCTCAGTACTTGGAAATAAGACATAAGAGGACGAAAGTGCATCCCTGGTTTAGCACAACCAGGAAGGATGCACTATGTCCAAGGATGGGATGGATTTAATAGAACTTAAAGATTCAGTTTTGGAGCAGGTATTGGGAACATTGTTGTTGATCTGGCCAGTAGGTCTTATCCTACGAAAACCGGTAAAAGATATCCTTAGATCGGTGATCTGGGCGGCTGTACG
>CBDUXN010000218.1:0-5432 GCA_965371185.1 uncultured Thermoplasmata archaeon | reverse complement strand
TCTCGTCGCATACCAATCGAAGCATGTTTCCGATCTCCTCCGGAGATTGCTCTTCCACAGAAAGTATGAGGGTATAGGCTTCCTTTGCCCTTAGATTGTTCACCATAATATGAAGGAACTCGGACAGTATCTTAGTATTGTTGTGAATGGCAAGGGAATTGATTGAATCGAGCAAAACGAGCTTTTTACCTTCAATACTTCTCGTGAGGAACTCCACCTTTAGCATGATGTTCTCAAGCATTGTTGGGCTTTCAACGAAATAGATGTGCTCCGATTGAACCGCTGCCCCCATCATGAGATGGGATATGCAGTCCACAAAGTAGACCCTGCTCAAATCAATTTCGAGGATGTTAAGCACATTCGTTATGGATTGTGAAGGAATGGTGGATGTGATGTAAATCGCTGAAAGATCCTTCTCCACAATGAACAAATCCAATACAGCGTGCATCGTATCAAGATAGTCGTCAATTTTTATGACCAGCGCTACAGCGGAAGGTTCCGGTAACTCCCTCAATCTCCCAGCTATCTCAGCAGTTAAACTCGTTTAGATCCCTCCGGTTACGCTTCCGCCCTTCAAGAGTGGAACGAGTAAGACACCAGCAGGTGTTAAGTCCAGCACATACTTTGCTCTGGAGTGCATAGTACCGCGCATCTTCACTACTTGCAGCGTTCGAAGTAAATCTCCTCTTCTTTCCAAGTTGGCCATGAGCACTATCCCATCCGCTATGGCCTCCTCCACTCCATACATGGAGTAGCTTTGCTCTCCCGGGGATATCTCGGACACTAAGATGCTTGTACATCCATGCTTGGATAGGCTCTTCCCGATATTTAAAATGAAGTCCCTGATCTTCTCCTTTGTCTTCAACTGGAAGCAAATGGAAGTTATGGAGTCGATCACAAGCCTTTTTATGTTCCATTCCCTAACAATGTCCGCTATCGCTTTGACGATGATGTCTATGTCCTCCATTGAAAATTCTGCTTTTTCAAGGCCTAATTTACGGTAAATGGCGCTCAAATCGATCATTATAAGCTTCCTCGTCCTCAGCAGGGATTCGTCATAGAAAGAATAGGGTATCACATTTTTTATGAGCTTTTCCCAATTCTCGGTCACACTTATAAAAAGGCTGTTTTCATTGTTCAGTGCACCGTGTAATAGAAACTCAAAGCTCAAAGTGGTTTTACCTGTGCCGCAACTCCCGGTGATCAGTATGGTATTTCCCCTTGGTATACCGCCATTTAAAATTCTATCCAATCCCTCGATTCCTGTTACGCATCTATCGCCTTCGACAGCATCGGTTTTCATTCCTGTAGATTCGACCATGCCTCTCCCCTAACTTCTCCCTAATTGCGCTCTCCTCTTTATAATGTTTTGGTTATAATTGCCATGCCTAAAACCTTTTATATCATCTGTAAATTACCTAATCCTGATGTCTGAGGTGACGGACGAAATCTTGAAGCTGAAGAGGGAGAAGAACGCCGTAATATTGGCACATAACTACCAAATACCTCAGATTCAAGACCTTGCAGATTTTGTTGGAGATTCATTGGCTCTGGCGGTACAGGCAACGAAAGTAGAGACCGACCTCATCATCTTTTGCGGCGTGGACTTTATGGCCGAGTCTGCTCTAATTCTAAACCCTGAGAAAACGATTGTGCATCCCAATCCAAAGGCAAAATGCCCAATGGCCGCAATGGTGGATGTGGAAGGGTTGGTATTGGCAAAAAAGAAGAGCCCTGAGGCAACAGTGGTAAGTTATGTGAATACCACAGCAGCAGTAAAGACAGAAACCGACATATGTTGCACCTCAGCCAATGCAGTAAAAGTTATCAAATCATTGGACAGCGACACCGTTCTTTTCGTGCCAGATTCCAATCTTGGTCTCTACGCCCAGAGGTCCGTGCCTGAAAAAAGATTCATCTTCTGGCCAGGCTACTGTCATGTCCACCAGGACATATCTGTTGAGCAGATTCAGAATTTGAAGGTCCGACACCCTCAGGCCGAGGTGCTGGTTCATCCTGAATGCAAGCCCGAAGTAATAGACATGGCCGATCGTGTATTTTCCACTGAGGGCATGGTGAGACATTGCTCTTCCTCAGGTTCAAAGGAGTTTATAATAGGCACAGAGGAAGGTCTTGTGCACAGGCTCAAGAAGGAGAATCCGGATAATATCTTCTATGCCATCCCCAACGCATTATGCCCGAACATGAAGAAGATCACCCTCCAGAATACCCTCGATGCCTTGAGAAACCTCGAGCCACGGGTTATCTTGCCAAAGAAGGTAATAGAAAAGGCTAGAATCCCATTGGATAGGATGGTGTCCATTGGGAGAGAGGATTGAAGATCGTTCTTCTGCCCCTGTGAATGTTCCTTTTGCTAGAGTTAATAGTATGATTTTTGCCCAGTAAAAACATTATCAATAAGATGGGCAGTTAAATACCCTTCACAATAATCTTTTTAATTGTCAGTGCTCTACCCCAAGACAATGAAAATTCGAGCCAAATGCGTTCCTTGCCTCTTGAACCGAACACTTTATGAAACGAATCTTATTGACCCTTCCAAGGCTTTAAAGGTAATCGAAGAGGCGTGCAAGATCATCCAAAAATATGATCTAACGGAGGTTTGCTCAGCTATTGTTGCAACGGAGGTTCACAAGGCAACATATGACATATTGGGGACAAAAGATCCCTATAAGGTGATAAAAAGGGGTTGCAATCAAACCGCGTTATCGCTTCTTCCAAAGGCAGAAAACATAATAGAAAATTCAAATGATAGGTTGAAGAGTGCAATACTATGCTCGATTGTGGGCAACGTTCTGGATTTTGGCATATCGTCCAGCCCGGAGGATCCTGAGAAGCTGATTGAGACATTCGATGAGCTGTACTCTGAAGGTTTGGGCCATGATGACACGGACAATATCAGGGTTTTTCTTGAGGGAGGAAAAAATGTGCTCTTCTTTTCCGATAATTGTGGTGAAATCCTTTTTGATAAACTGCTTTGCAGGGAGATAAAAAAGTTCGATGTTCATCTCAGCCTTGTTGTGAGAGGGGAGCCTATTTTGACAGATGCCACCCTTGAGGATGTTTATGAATTCGGCCTTGGGAAGGTTGTGGATGAGGTTCTCACCACTGGCTGTTTTGCTGTGGGTGTGGACTTTGATCTTCTTCCAGAAGACCTATCAAAAGCCCTACAAAGTGCTGATTTGATCATATCCAAGGGAATGGCGAACTACGAGACCTTTTCAGAAACGGATTACAGACCAATAGCCCATCTCTTAAGAACAAAATGCGAACCTGTGGCTGATGATATGGGGTTGAACACAAATGTTAATGTAGTGAAGGTCTATGAATAGTGAGTTCTGGAATGATGGCCAAGAGTTAATAGATGACTTGCTTTAACAGGGATTTTTTTAAAAAAAGCCCACCTCACATGCAATCCCTTATGGTGCCAGCGGCACTGCCGTTTTCCACCTCGTAACCCATTTCATTCAACGTTGCCTCGATTGCGTCAAATGTAGACAGCAGGTCTGTGAACGTGCATATACCCATATGGCCGATGCGAAATACCTTTCCTTTGATGTGGTCCTGTGCCCCGGCTACAATCACATTGTGTCTCTCATTTAGTATTTCTCTGAAATCTACATCCGATATACCCTCTGGATAGTTTATGGCTGTAACGGTGTTTGATACGTGTCTTTCATCTGGGAAGAGTTTCAATCCTAATGCTTTAACCGCTTTTCTTGCGGCATCTGCAAGCTTCTCATTCCTCTTAAAACGGGTTTCCAGCCCTTCTTCCTTGATCATCAAGAGGGCTTCCCTCAAGGCCAAAAATATTGGTATCGCAGGTGTATAAGGAGTTTGGTTCATATTTTTCAGGAGATCTATGTGTTTTTTTAGGTCCAGATAATAAGAATTGTCCGAATGAAGAAGTTCATAAGCCTTCTCCGATACCGATATACAGGCCGCCCCGGGCGGGGCCGCTATACATTTCTGTGTGCAAGTGATAACAACATCTACGCCCCATTCTTCTATTTTTACTGGGATGCCGCCCACAGATGTTATTCCATCCAAAATATAAAGTATGTCATGCTTCTTAGCCAACCCCCCCACCTCTTCTGCCTGATTTGTTAGTCCAGTGCTGGTTTCGTTGTGGCAAAGTGTGATGGCCTTTATATCTTCATTTTCCTCAAGGATCGCTGCAAGACCGTCAAGATCGACCGCCGTGCCCCAGTTCGTTGTGATTGGTATCGGATCGGCGAATATCTTACATAAATCGTTTAAACGCATTCCGAATTTACCGTTTATTATGTTCACCACTTTATTCCCCTTCCTTAGCAAACTCGAGATTGCAGCCTCCATTCCGGCAGTTCCTGAACCTGAAAACAAAGCGATATCGTTATCTGATTGGAAGAGATATTTTGCCAATTCTACGATCTCCATGATGATCGCGCCGAATTCCTTACCTCGGTGAGCGATGACCGGTCTGTTCATCGCATTTAAAACTCTAGGATGTATTTTTACTGGTCCTGGAAGCATAAACACTTTTTCCTCTTGGTTCATATGACATACCCGCAGGTGAATATAATTGGTTGATATAAAGGATTTGGAAGATTTTTATGAGATGGTTATAGGGGCCACCCCTTGATTTCCTATGGAGATACCAGGTTTTCCATGTCATCAAAGACATTCGCCGTTCAGTTTGGAACTCCGATGTTTTATAAAATTCTCATCCTTTTCCCTACACCTTAGATATACCTGAATATTCCCCCCATACTCTATAGATAATACTTCGCAATTTGTATGCACCCAACCGATAAACGAATGGGACTCGGATTTATTTGGCAAAACTATTCTCAACTCGATCGGATAACCGATTGCCTTTAATATTGATTGAATGACAAGTTCCCTATACCCATCATTTATTGCCGATATCGGTATGATATCTCTGACTTCATGTTCTAATTCGATGTTATTTAATAAATTTACAATATTTGGATCCAACTCATGTCCATATGTCTCAATTATTGAATATTTATCAATATATTCATCATCTCCATTATCATCACTTATACGATCGATTTTATTTAAAATTAATATAATATTTGCAGGGTTCACATCTGGAAGAAGAACATCGAAACTGGTTCTCAACATCCGATCTATTTCAGGTATTGACTCGCTGATATCAACGATCAATAATATCATATCCGAAACAAATATCTCCTCTAAAGTAGAGTGAAAAGCCTCAATAAGCCAGTGTGGTAGATCGTCTATCAAACCAACTGTGTCGGTGAGAATTACCGGTTTTTTTAGGGTTGGAACCTTTCTAGATGTGGTTGATAATGTTGTAAATAACTTATTCTCCACATCTACAGTCTCTCCAGCCAATAAGTTGAATAATGTACTCTTACCAGTATTTGTATATCCAACAATACTTA
>CBDUXN010000217.1:0-5453 GCA_965371185.1 uncultured Thermoplasmata archaeon | reverse complement strand
TTTAGTTTCTATTGCGGCTGCATTCACCGAAATGCTTATTGACTGGAGTGAATTTGTCCTAAAAATAAATGAAGTTACAAAGCACTTAGGGGGAGCATTTAAAAAAGAACATGAAGATTTGATTAAACGAATAGAATTCCTAAAGGGTCTTAATGAAGGATTAAATGAACAATTTGATATTCAGGTTGATAAAATAGTTGCTCTTATTGAGACATATGATCCTTGGATAGAGAAATTAAAGGCAGCCAAAAAGGCGGTTGAAGAGACCAAGGATTCCATGAAGGGGCTTGAGAAAGAAACAGTAAAATTCTCAGTGACCACTACTGATTCTGCACTTCCTGCAGCAAGGAATTTCACCGACCTTTTAAAATTAGCAAAACCAACAATGGAAAGTTATGAATTTGCTACTAAGAAGATGACTGAAGCCCAGAAAGAATTTTCTGATATTATGATAGGTGAATTTGTAATGATGGAAGCAAGCATTAAGGGTTTTGTAGATGCAGTTTTAAACACATTTGAAAAATGGGCTATCGGGCAAATCATACCAAAGATTATGGCAGCCCTTCCCTTTCCCCTTAACCTCCTTGCTGTAGGTGGGGCAATAGCAAGCATCAAGGCTATCTTTTCGGGAATTAGGGGTTTGAAAGAGGGCGCAGTTGTTATGCAGGAAGGAATCTATCATCTGCATCCTCGAGAGATGGTATTGCCCATAGAGAAAGCTCCTGATATTATTAGAGAAGTAATGTCTCAAGAATCGGCTGGAGGATTTAGTCCTGTAATACATCTAACCATCAATGCTAGGACTTTAGACCGTTATGCTGTCGATCATGCTAGTGAGATGATTTACGATGCACTAGAAAGGGAAGGAAGAAGGAGAGGATAATGGCAGATCAAGAACTTGGTGGAGTGGCAGTTGCTGGTACATTTACAATAACTCTGCCTACCAAAATCGTAAAGAAAATAGAGAAGGCAGAGATGAGTGACGGGAGTGCCAGATATGCCTTTTTTAAGGAACACAGGGAATGGAAGATAAAGTGGGTGGTGCTCACTAAAGCTGAGTTGGATGTAATTATAGCTCGATTTGGTCCCATTGATGCACTAACTACTTGGAAGAACACCGATGAACGTGCTGATGTAATTGATGTTGTCATTACTGATTTCTCCTATGATGTTATAGATGTGATGACATCAGCAGCAACTGCACTCTACAAGGCTTCCATGACTTTTGAGGAAGCAGTCTGATGCAGGGTATAAATCCCCCTACTCCTGCCCAGCTTCTTGCTCCTGGACAATTACCATTATTGAAGTTTGAAATCTGGGTAGCTGCCGCTTGGGTCGACCTCTGTGCGCTTGGTGGGAAGAATTATGTCGAGAGCATCTCCATCTCTCTGGGTGGTGCAGGAATGACACCCAATCCGGTAGGTGGGAAATGGAGTGCTACATTATTTAACGAGGATGGTATTTTCCATCCCGATCACCCTACTTCTGGTTTTGATGATTATTGTATAACAGGCAGAAAAGTCAGGATAACAATTGGGGGTACATATGCTGGTGCTCCTCGTATCTGGCAACGACTTATAGGTTGGATGAATGAGCCAAGATTCAGCCTTCCCGACTATAGGGTGAATATCAGTGGTGGGGATTACATGAAGCTCCTTGAGGATGCACAGTTTCAAGAGCTTGATAATTATTGGGGAACATCATTAACCTTTGACTCCTGGCCCTCTAATGGCTTGATGGGAGCTGAGATGTATACTAACGCTGATGCTATGGATACGCTTGCTGAGGAGGATGATGTTGTAGGTTGGAATACTACAAATTGCAATTTTGTCTCTCTCGTTGAGGGGAGTGGAGGATCAGTTCGTGTTGGAAAAATGACTGGTGCTAATGCAGGGCCTCCATCTTCCATAGAATGCGTAGATATTGGAACCAATGCCGAGGTTGGTAAAAAATATAGAGTTAAATTCAAACATAAAATAGTTGGTGGAGATGGCAGTATAGGACTTCGTATTCAAATCTCCCAGACAGCACTTATCAAACAGGTGCTTTATTTTCCAACTGATGAATGGGTAGAGGAGACTTTTTATTTTGTTGCAACAGATAATGCTGCGATAAAGTGGAGGTTCCCTCTCGCTCCCCTAGCCTATGAACTCTGGTTGGATGAATTCTCGATTTGGGAATATGTGCCATATGAGGAAAGATATTATGAACTTCCGGGTGCCTCAAAGGGTCCCTATCATGTGACATATGATGATGGTGGGGGTGTAGTTCCTGTCCAGCAGGGTGAAGAAGATGAAGGTTGGTATCATGAGGAGAGTACGAGGCGTGTCTTTTTCGACCTCAATAAAGTAGTTATCGATGGGGATGGGTTGAATAATGTTGAGGTTTCTTACTATACAGGCACAGTTCCAGAGGATGTGGTGGCTAGGATTCTATATTTCGCCAAGGTTCCTGATCCCGGTACTGGTGTTCCGTATGTGAATGAGGCAGCAGCTAAAGCTGGCATGGATTTTGATGCTACGGGTATAACTGTCGATAGGATTTGGTTTAATGCAGGCTCTACATATCTGGATGCTATACGGATGCTCTGTGAGCTTGTCAATTACAGGTTCCATTTTGCATACGATGGGCAGCCAGTCTTTAAGCCAGCAGAGGCAGTGGCGGGAGCGGCAGATTTCGACTTTACCTCACCTGCACATATAGCATCTTCGGTAATGTACCAGAGTTGGAGTGAGATCAAGAACAGGATAGTAATCAAGGGCAACAAACAAGCCGAACCAGTCAATCGTGACGAAACCACACCAAGCGAACTAAAGGGAGAAGAGCATAATGATGCTTCTATCGCTTCTTATGGTGAGCGCACAATGACAATAACAAATCATCTCTTCCAGAATCAGGCTGAATTAGACCAAATGTGTATTGACCTTCTTGCTGAACGTAAAGACCCGAAGTGGTATGCAGACCTTGAGATACCCTTCGATCCCGTACCCCTTGAGTTAGGTGATACGATGGAATGGGAAGAGAGATTAAGCCATACAACAGATATAACAAAAAAGGGTGTGATTAGAGATATAAAGATAAATTTATTCAACACGACTTATAAGTGTGAACTGTAGTGAAGATAAGAAAGCCGTTTGTAACTTGGGAAGAGTTTGAGGGTGCTATGGGCGGTGAATGGTCGCCGGTGGCTCATACTCATGTCAAGGCGGATATAACCGACACTCCTTGGGCATGGGCTGATGTATCGAAGGCAGGCTCTAACCTCACGGATCTAGCCACAAGGCAACACGCTGGTTTGACCAATGTGACCTCAGACCAACATCATGCTCAATTACACGCTGCCGAACACGAAGTTGGCGGGGGTGATTTATTGGCCTTTGCAGATATACCTGATTTTGGGGACTGGCTCGACCAAGCTGTTAAGCAGGCTTCAAGTCCTACTTTCGTTACAGCAAAACTCACTGCTCTCACAGATGGCTATGTTCCATATCATATAGACGATGCAACGGGATTAGCAAATAGCCCGATATTTACAGATGGAACGAAAATAGGCATAGGTACTACTGGTCTTGCAAGGGGTCCTTTGCATCTTCATTCCGCAGGTGTATCTTCTTATGTTCATATAACATCAGTTGATTCAGGCGTTCTTGCGACTGATGGTTTTTCTATTGGTTACGCAGACGATAACGCAGTTTTAAGAAACAGAGAAGATACTGATATGAATTTTTATACAAATAATGCTCTACGAATGACAATAGACAATACTGGTGATGTGGGCATAGGGAAAGTGCCTACTGAAAAATTAGATGTTGATGGGATTGTAAAGGCTGATAACTTTTATCTCGCTGCTGGTATAACACCTAATCTTGGCTGGCTCTCAGATGTAGTCTTGGGGACACTTGAAGAAGGCGAAACGATTGCATATGACCAGGCTACCGCTAAATTTATTGATGCCTGGGGTATTGATTACGATAATCCACGTCTAGTATATAAAATGTATACTGATTTTTTCTCAAAAGAGGACGATGCAAATGATCCCTGGATAGGCCTTGCGTTTGGTGGTGGGAGTGCGACTGTAGCTGGGACAAGTAATCATCCTGGTATCATCAAGTTTACTTCCAATGTTACAAACTCCGGATATAGATTCCTGACCGCCGTGAATTGTATATTAATAGCAGGAGCAGAACACTCGGAATTTTGCTTTAGAACTGGGGCTGTTCAGCTTAATGTTCGTGTGCGACTCGGTTTTCAAGATTCACTTTCCGCAGCACTACCAACGGATGGCGTTTATATAGACGTATCAGGCGTTACGCTTACGGGAAAGACAAGAAATAATGGAGCGGGAAGCACAACTGGAACAAGTCATGCTCTTGCTGCCAATACTTGGTATAGGGCGAAAATAGCAGTAAAAAATGATGCGACTCTGGTTACTTATATACTCTACAGCGCAGCGGGTGTAGTATTGTGGACAAATACTCTTGCAGCAAATATTCCCACAGCCGCAGGCCGTGAAACTGGTCATGGAATTGTGATGTATGTGGCAGCAAACGTTGCACGGACTTTTGATGTTGATATGATGATTGCAACTAGAGCGGGGTATATCACAAGATAAGGAATAAATAATTTTAAGGAGATAGATTATATGTCACAAAAAACAAAACATAATCCACCAAAAAAACCACACCCTGAATTCATTAAATTCAGCAAAGTACAACAAGCTTATCTTACCGAAATACGGAATAGGCAACTAAGAGAATTCAATGAAGCAGTTGGATCAGTCTATGAGGAGTTAGGAATTATGGAAAAGATTTTAAAATCACCACCTGGAACATACAAGCTAAGGATGGCGGATTTAAGTGGGTTAGATATTCTTCCCCAGATACCAAAAAAATAATTGAGAGCTTATTTTAATTTTTCCCCGCTTTCTATATCACAGACCTCTTTCGTTCTGTGGCAGTAAAGTAAGAATAGGCCATCAAATCCATAGCTTTTAAGTGTCCAATATTGCTTATAATCATTGCGAGAAAAACTCTTTTCCTTGCGATGGTTATGAATGATTATCACTATTTCTTTTATACTAGATCCTCTTTCCTCTAACCTCGTTTCTAACATGCCTACGCTTATATTAATCATGGCCTCATATTGGCTTGAATGTTGGATAATCGCTCCATTTTTTATGATTATATAAACTCTTTCAAGGTGGTCGGGAAAAAGCTCTTGCCAATCATAATTGATAACACCTGATTTCTCTATGCCGGAAAGAGGAATCAACAATAAAATCAACCCCAGAATTAAGATTCTTATTTTCATCACTATATAAGATAGGATTTTTGACCCACCCTGTCAAGCGTGCAAGTCTGCCTGGGGGGAGGAAATAATTTAACATAATCCATCTTTTTACTTGACAGACCAAGGTCTAGGGTGTATATTTATGTACATATAATGTGCATAGA
>CBDUXN010000216.1:0-5455 GCA_965371185.1 uncultured Thermoplasmata archaeon | reverse complement strand
TTCTCACATCCTCATGCCTTTACTTCCTCGCGTTTATCCTCCGCGATGGTTTCCTACTCTTCCCCTGGCGACTTGGGCTGTTTCTTTACGGGCCGAATACGCGCTATGGCCTCTGCTTGCTCAGTTTCCTTTTCAAGCTCCTTCTCGATCGTTTCGAGCTGTTTTCTTATCTCTCCAGGTTTTGGAATCTCACCCAGGACATCCTCCGCCTTTCCAAGCATATTTTCAAGGTCAGCGTAGGTTATGGGCGTTACTTCCGGTGTCTTTCTGCTGACGCCTATGTAGTCTGAGGCGCCTTCGATCAGTCTTGTCAGCTCGAACGGGAATATGATCTTGGTAGCCTTGCCATCACCTAAGCTTTTCACAGCCTCTATGGAAAGAACGGTCAATGCTTTCTGGTCTAGTGGGGCGGCGCCCATTGCCAGTATACGCAGTTTCTGTGCCTCTCCCTGTCCCATCAGGATGGTGGCAAGCCGTTGTCCTTCAGCCTCGAGGACCTTTGACTGCCTCAGGCCCTCAGCCTGGAGAATTCTCGAGCGCTTGTCCCCCTCTGCCACCAAAATAGCTGCCCTCTTCTCACCATCGGCCCTTAGAATCGCTGCCCTTCGCTGCCTTTCTGCGGATGTCTGCTCCTCCATGGCAGCCTTTACAGTGGGAACAGGGTCAACTTCCCTGATCTCCACAGCATCCACCTTCACTCCCCAGACGTCGGTGGCGGTGTCGAGTATGTCCCTGAGTTTTGTGTTGATCATCTCCCTGTTGTACAGGATTTCATCCAGTTCCATCTCGCCTATCGCAGACCTAAGCGTTGTCTGGGCCAAAAACACGGTAGCCTGTTTGTAGTTCTGGACCTCATAGTATGCCTTGTACGGGTCAACGACCTTGATGTATATCACCGCATCCACATTTGTCGGGGAGTTGTCCTTTGTTATGACCTCCTGTCTTGCCACGTCCATGGTCTGAAGCCTCAGATCCATGAGCGTTACCCTTGTGATCATGGGTTTCACCCAATGAAAGCCAGGATCCAGCATCCCCTTAAAAGAGCCAAGGACCTCCACCAGACCTTTTTGATATGGTCGCACGATACGTATCCCACTGGCTATGACGATCACGACCGCTATTACAAGTAGGATAGCTAACCCTATCCATATACCTTCACCTCCGTTAGCCATATTCTCACATCCTCATGCCTTTACTTCCTCGCGTTTATCCTCCGCGATGGTTTCCTCCTCTTTGACCTCTTCAACGATCACATGCACGCCTTCCCAATCGATGACCTTTACCTTCTTCCCTTTTGGAATATGCATATCCGCAGTGGCGCTCCATATCTGAAGGTTGATTTTGACCTTGCCATGAATGGTATGCGGCTCGATGTCCTCCGTGACGATCCCTTCCTTGCCTACATTCGATTCTGTTATTGTTGTTGCAGTGGGTTGCGGCTTGCCTAATCTTCGATAAAACATAATCGCGCCTAACATTGAGCCTGCTGTTACCGCCACCACTATCACAACAGACCAAGGAGTGTCGTATATGAAAGGAAACAATAAGCCAATTATACCCATGGCAATGAAAGCTGTCCCTATCACCCCTATGAAGAAACCTGGGGTTGCTGCCTCTGCTATGACGAGCAGGACACCGACTATCAATAATGCCATCCCAATAGCAGCGGGGTCTTCCAATCCAAACGGCATGTACTTCCCCTTAGCATAACAATCTATTGATATATGTAATTTTCTTATAATTCGCTCTTTTTACCGCTCTTAACCTCAAAAAGGCAATCAACCTTTTATATGCAAAATGCCTTTACCAGTTAGAACTTGGTGAGAAGATGTTTTGTCCTGAATGTAAATCGTTGATGTTCCCCAGCGAGGGATATTTTGAATGCCGAAAATGTCAACATAAGGAAAAGATAGAGGGTTATCAGGCCAGCACCATTCAAGAAGCCGCGGAGGAAAGGGAGACCTTGATCATAGAGGGTAATTTGGATACGCTTCCAAAAACGAAGGTGGGGTGTCCGAAGTGTGAACATAATGAGGCATATTACCACTTAAGGCAGATGAGGGCAGCTGACGAGCCTGAAACGAGGATATACAGATGCGTTAAATGCGGGCATACTTGGCGGGAGAATTAGAACGCATCTTTAGATCGGGAGGTGTCTCGGTATGAGCTTTTGCGTGGTATATGTTACAGCCAAGGATGAAGAAGAGGCTGAGAAGATCGCAAAAACACTCCTAGAAAAACGTCTTATCGCATGTGCCAACATGTTCCAGATAAAGTCGCTTTACTGGTGGAAAGGTGCCATCGAGAGCGATGATGAGATGGCGTTGATAATGAAGACGCAGAAGGTGAACATCGAGCGCATCATCAAGGAGGTCAAGGAAATTCATTCATACGAGGTGCCATGCATCGATTCCTGGTCGATCGAGGAGGGCAATCCAGATTTCCTTGAATGGATAAAAGATGAAACCAGGGCAGCCTAAAACCGGAGCCTTATCAGTGAACCTGTATCTGCCCCCAAAAGCTCCTTCGCGCTGCCTTGATTGCGACTTACCTCAAAAAAGCCGCTGCTGGATACGGTAGCAAGCAGTTCCCCTCTTTTCCCGAATCCGTAACTTTTTAGAAAACGAACCCTCTTTTTTACCTTGGCCGTTCCAGTTTCGATTTCGACTTCCACAGAGCTTCCAAAGTTTATGTATCGTTTTACAATATCTTTCGTTAGACTGGTTATCAGGTTCCCAAAGTTGTCCACATATATGATTTTCCCTTCCAACATATTTTCTTTTTCCACATGATATTCCAGATTTAAGTTCTCATAGTCATCCATTGCTACGCCGATTTCTTTTGCCTCCACACCTTTGGAAACGTGGGCTGCCACAGGCGCAAATACGTCTCTGCCATGAAACGTATCTGAAACATCATTCAAGAAATAGCTCTTATTGATGATTTTATAGACCTTTTTCAGGCCCAATTTTCTGGCACAGGGGATCAGTAAGCCATTGTCAGGCCCAACTAAAAAACCGTTCTCGCACTGGATAAGCAGGTCAGCCCTTTCTGTTCCCACCCCTGGATCCACGACCCCCACATGGATAGATTGCAAAAAGTACGGTGCAACCGAATACAGCAAATAGGCGCCCTCGAGCACATTCTGCGCCTTTACGGTGTGGGCTATATCGATGATCCTTGCATCAGGGTTTATCGAAAGTATCACGCCCTTCATTGCTGCCACGTATTCGCCTGGTCCGAAATCTGTTGTTAGGGTTATCACCTTATGCATATGAAAGGGATACACTTGCCTTTAAAAATGCTTTTTGGGTAAGAAATTTGCGCATAGAAAGCTATCCTCAAGAGAGTTTAGACTATCTTTTTCTTTTTTTCAAGTTCCTTCTTCACCACCTTTACCAGTTTCTCAAACTTCTTATCCCCAAGCTCATCTCTTACAATCGCTATATTTATCAATGTTGACTCTATGTGAGGAGATTTGAGCTCATCAAAAATTGTTGCTGCAATAGAAAAATATCTGAATGCCTCCTCGTAATCTCCTCTTTCTAGCGCAACGTTGCCCAATTGTCCGAGTGTTAAAGCAATTCCACTTTTATCCCCCAGTTCTTCAGATATCCTCATGCTTTCCTCGTACTTTTCCAATGCTACGTTGTAATTTCCTTGCTGATAGTGAATGTTGCCGATTTGGTGTAGGGTGTACCCAATACCCATTTTATCCCCTAATTTCTCGAATATTTTCATACTTTTCTCGTACTTTTCCAATGCTTCTTTGTAATCTCCTTCATAGTGGTGAATCATACCGATCTGGTGAAGAGAGCCTGCAATACCTATTTTATATCCCAGATCTTTGGATATTTTCATACTTTTCTCGTAATTTTCCAATGCTTCCTCGTAATTTCTTTGCTGAAAGTAAATGCTGCCAATTTGGTGCAGGGTGTTTGCGACCCCTCTTTTATCTCCTAGTCCCTCTTTGATTTCCATGCTTTCCTCGTACTTACTCAACGCTCCTTCATAATCTCCTTGGTCCTGATGAATCATGCCGATTTGGTGAAGGGTTATCGCATAACCGTCTTTATCTCCAAGCTCTTCACAAATTTTTAAACTCCGATGATAATATTCGATTGCTTTGTCATAGTCGCCCTTAATATAATAGATATTTGCAATATTATGCAATGTTACCTCAACCAACTCGTTAACCTTTATTTCTTTGGAAAGCCTCAAAATTTGATTAAATTCTTTAAGCGCTCTATCAAGCTCACCTTTGAGAGCTAAAAGTACTCCTAATTCGTGACGATTCTTTAAAATATCTTTTTTATTTTTAGATTCTTTAATGCGCCTCTCATACATTTTTACCTTGCTGCTTATCTCTTCAGCAGGCAAATTTGATAGTCTCAGAAAAGTCTTATCCTCTATCGCTGCCTCACCAGTTTGCATGGCTATAGCGGGTTGGTAATATCCCCTCGCAATTTCCATGGTCTCTCTTCTAATTCTCTCTTCCACTTCCATCTTCTTTCTAAGCCATTCCATTATTATCGGCTTCAACTGGTATCCTTTCTTTGTCTTGCGGACAATCTTTGCTTTTGCTAAGCGGGATAATTGCGTTGTCGCATTCTTTGGAGCAATCTTCGTTTTCTTAGCTATCTCAGAGGTTGTAGAAATATCCGTATCACTTAACGCCATAATAACCGCTCTTTGTTGAGATGAAAAACCTCTCAAAAGTTCCTCAAAATAGGGGGCAAAATGCAGTAAACTCTGCTTTAATTTCTCCTCGAATTCCTCTTCTTTAGTAACTTTCCCTGTGAGAAAGGGATAACAAAGTAATTTGATAAAAAACGGTTCGTTCTCGGCAATTTTTAAAATTCGCATTTTTAGATTTTTTCTTAGATTTCTACCAACCAATCCATTTACTAAGTTCATGGCTTCATCATTTTTTAACGGTTCAATCATTTTGATTACCATTTGGCCATAAAATGCCTTATCAAATTTGAAAAGTTTATCAATGTTTCTCGTACTGGAGGTTACAATCAATCCGAGATTATCGGTCTCTTGATACTTAGTTCTCAGATACGATATCAACTCCTCGTTTCTATAAGATAGAATATCGATATTATCGATCAATAGAAGGATTATATCAGTCTTTTCCATGCAATCAAATATATAATCACCATATTCTTTCCATGTGAAGAAAGATTTTTTCTCTGCACCTAATTCTAACCTCAAATAATCAATGAAATCAAGTTCATTGGATATCCAGTCACCAGAAACAAAAATAACCTTTATATTTCTATATTTTTTCGATATTCTTCTTGATAGTTCATGCAGAAGAGATGTCTTTCCGGATTTTGGTGAGCCTACAAAGGCTATTGCATTCCTGGATTCTTTTTTCTGAATCTTACCTACTGTTTCCATACTATAGTCGATTAAATCTTTCATATCTATAAAATCTACGCCAACC
>CBDUXN010000215.1:0-5466 GCA_965371185.1 uncultured Thermoplasmata archaeon | reverse complement strand
AATGACCCTCATGGATCGTTATGGGGGCTGAGAGGTGAATTTATGCAACAAGTCGTTCTATTGCATAAAAGGGACGTGAACCCCCCTTGTTGCATGGAGGGACTTGAGAATAATACCGGAATGAGACTGGAACATTTTAGATTCAACCTCTGGTTACAGTTACAAAAACTGATACTAAATATTTATAAAAGGTAAAACGATATTGTGTTGATGAATGGCAAAAAAGAACGATTCCATTAAATCATTCATTAAAAAACATCCTATTGAGATGTCTATGTTGATTGTTGCTATTCTAACACTTATTGTTACTATAATAAAATGAAAAATAGAACTTAAAACTGTAAAAGAGATTATTGATGAGATATGAAAATACAAATCATAATTTTTGAACCATCTCTTTGCCTCTATCAGTTAATCCAACATAAGTTCTATCTGTTTTTTTCTCGATATAAACAAATTCTAATTTCTGTAACAATTCACAAGCACTTTTTAAAGTATAAAAATCCTTTTGCACTCTCAATTCTTGAGATAATGATTTTTGTAATCCACCTATTGTCATCTCCCCCTTTCGTCGCAAATGTTTAATGATCTCAATGATATATTGATGTTGTTGTTTAAGCACGTTGGGGAATATGCGAGTGCCTATATTTATCTGCCTATTTTCCCAAAATTACATTTAATAAATGTCTAAATCATTTAATAAATTTATAAAATGTATTATTAGATAACGATTCATTTTTGAAATGGTTTATATATCCTTTAGGTATTAGGTAATTAGGATGTGACCTAAATGCCGAGCTACCTAATAAGGAGACGGAACAAATTGGGACAATTTGTCCATGTGGATACTGTAAAAGACCCATATACCGCCATAGATGAAGAATACCTAAGAAGCCATTATGGTATTGGCGTATATAATGTTCTGGAAGCAATAGAAGGTACACGAGGATTGAAAAATTATGGTAGTTTTACAGTTGTGCCACGAGTGGATTATTTGGGTTATTATCCTAAGCTTCCTACCATAGAGAAAATTAAAAAAGAGTATGGGACAGGTAATTATTTAGTGGCAAAAATATCCAATGCGATATCATATCAAGTACACTATGATGATACACCAACAGAAAGCGATATTGAGATGTTTGATAAACTTCAAGGATACGCTCCTGCGTTAAGAGGATATGCTATATTTAGGGTTAATGAATATTAAAAATCATTGTGAAAAGGATGTGAGGTTAACAGCCGGGTGCTCCACCGCACTTAACCGCCCCTCACACCCCCACAATATGACATATGGGCAATCTATCTTAAATAATTTTGGGAATGGAAATCAAACAACCCTTAATAATATGCCCATCTTAGCCAAATTCGATCAGCTCAAACATGACTATTTTGACCACCGAATAGAGCAATTAACCGCATTTATGGTTCTGTTCAGTCTTCTTCTTTCCAATGGATCATCGCGGCACCCAGCATAATATTATCACCGCTTTCTGCGCACCTGATCTTAATTGTATTGTTGCCCTTTTTTAACAGCCTTGCGGGAATGATATCCGTGACATCCTGCCATCGGTTCGCGCTCGTCCTTATTATATCCTCTCCAGGAAGATCCTCCCCGTTTATGATGATCTTATGGCCCATGTTCTGAACATCGAATACCTGTATTATTATGTAACCGAGCCCAGTGGGTACGCCTGGTATATCGAAGCTCTTTACAGAGGTTTGATCCCCGACAAACGGATACCAATGTGCCTCGAGCACGCCCTCTTTTTCACCGATTTGTTCGTTGATAATAACGATTTCAAAGTTCGCTTTTGGCATTACCTATCACCTCGCCCCTGATGTTGATGGTTGATACACATTCGTTTATAAGAATTTTGTCAATGTTGTTACCGTTCGATTAAAATCTTAAAAAGTCGGGGGGATTCATATAAAACAAAATAAAAAAGATGATCGATCGCTGACTTAGCCCCAAACGGTCTCTATAACCCCTGTTTTCTTTATATCCTTGTCATTGGTGATTATTGCTGCATCTTTGCACAATGCTATAGAGCAGATCATTCTGTCATGAAGCTCTGGGATATCCAGTGCAAGGAATTCCTCCCAAGCCTCTGTATCCATGCCGACAGAATCAACATATCGAGATGTGCTCAATGAAATCAAAACCTCCATAATAAAACTCTTCGGATTGGATGTTTTCAACCTGCCTTTCAAAGATATGTATATGAACTCACCTATTACGATATCCGGGATGAGCAATTTGCATTTGTTTTGCTCGGCTGATTTGAAGGCTTTATCCGCTGAGACAGGTAATTCATCATTTAGGTAGCTAACCAATGCTATTGTATCAACCACGTAATACTTCATACGACCCATTCCTTTCTCAGTGCCTTTACGTCCTTCTCAAACCCTTTGATATCAATTTTACCTGCTAGCATCCCTCTTAGCGGCGTTTTTTTATGTTTTATCAATATCCCATCATCCGTGGGTAGCATCAGAATTTCCTCTCCCTCAAGAAGATGATATCCTTCCCTGTATTCCTTAGGTAGGGTTATTTGACCTTTCGAGCTGACGGTAGCAGAGCGCGTCTTCATGCATTCACCATGTATTATATTGGAATTGAGGTAAATAAACTTTACTATTGGTAAAGAAATTTTAGATTCAGATGGACGGTACCTTTGACAGTTCTGCTCTCCACAAATACCCTTATCTACCAGAACTTATTTCCGAGGTTCATGGCTTGGTGGACTGTTATAACCGATTTCCTGGCATGGCTTCCTCCTTGGCTTGTTATAATCCTCATATCCATGATACCGTTTATAGAGCTGAGAGGCGCCATACCAGTGGCTATAATCGTGTACAATATGTCTTGGTGGGTTGCCTTTCCTTTGGCCGTATTAGGGAATATGATTCCAGTGCCGATAATTCTTAAATACCTCGGAAATGTGGAGGGATGGCTGAGAAAGTGGAAACGCTGGGACGGTTTCTTCACAAAATTATACTCCAAAACCAGGGCGCGAGCGGACGAGAAAATTAAGAGATACGAGGCCATTGGTGTTATGTCCTTCGTGGCCATACCCTTACCTTTTACAGGTGCATGGACAGGCTCTTTGATAGCCTATCTGTTCGATATTAAATTCAAAAGGGCGCTGCTGATCGTTTTTGCAGGGGTTTGCATAGCGGGGATTATAGTGACCCTCATCTCGCTCTTTGCCACAGAATTGATCCTGTAATAGCGGAAAATTCTCTCTTCTACTTCAGCGTGACATCGTATTCATTCAGGATCAGGGATATCAGTTGATGTGGATTCATGGTGCCTATATCCTGTGTTGAAAGGTTCTCCACGATGTTCTTGAGCTTGTCCCTGTGTTCTTTGGGCAATTTTTCGAACTTGGAAAGCAGGTTTTCTCTCAGGTCATCCGGGAATCTGTGACTTTCTATACCCACATCCACGCCTTCAATAATAATGCCTATGCCTTTGAAGATCGAATAGGGGTGCGATACCATGCTGTGCCAACTGCTCCTCGATTTGACGATTCTCATCATCATCTCGACTCTTGCGATATCCATGCCCTTGAGTCTTTCCTGTGAAGACGATGTAAATTGTGTAACATATCTCAGGTGTATGACAATATCGGAAAGGTACATGGGTATGACCGTCTCAGGCCCTGAGAGATTCCCGAAGGTGCCGTGCTCCTCCAGCGTGCTCAGCACGGTGCCAACCTTCTTTGTCTCGTTGAATAGTGTGGATATCAGCTCCCTCTGCTTGTATTTGTCCTGGGCAGTCCATACTATGGGTGTTAAGGGGTCGATCGCTATCCTTGCATGGATGCCCTCCCATTCAGCCACAAATTCGGGCAGCTCTTCCTTTATGAAATCAGAGAACTCATGACCGCCTGCCTCGATAAAAACGAGAGTGCCATCATCCATGTAATCCTTCAGATCGGCCCAGCCCATCTCTGCGGCCTCTTTTAGGATCTGCTCTTTTTGCTCCTCCAAGGTTATGTAGATGCACTCCTCACCCTCCTCCAATCCACGATGAAGGAATTGCGTGACAAAGGTTGTCTTGCCTGTACCTGTGGCACCAACAACGGTTGTAACGGAATGTTTGTTTAATCCCCCATCCATAAGAGGATTCAAACCGTATATGCCTGTTTTGATCTTCTCCATGTGTTAACCTGCCTTCAATATTTATCACATAAAAGCCTTTTAACCTATAAATGTTATGTTGATATAGATTTCTAAGATCTTCCTTCTACCTCCTGTAGAAATCTTGGAATTAGGTTTAAATTCACCTTTAAAATCGTTTTCTCTTTACCTGCACCTATCTGAATAACCAGAACATCGCCCCTGCCCCTGATGATCTCAGGATCCGCCCCATCGCTCATCAGGGCCTTCAAGAGCGTCTTTTTGAAGAGATTCCTCCTTTTCCTATCGGAGTGGAGCACGCCATCCAGAGTTTCACTTATATAATACCGCTTGAACCTCCCATCCCTGACGCGGGAAAGGACACCTTTCTCAGTCAATTGAGAGGTGTACCAGCCAACCTCCTGTTGATACATACCCACCTTTTTGCCAAGCTTACCTTGTGTGATACCAGGATCACTGGCCACGACACTGCAGATGAGCCCGGCTTTATCTCCGCTGAGAAGCGCCAATAACTCCACATCCTTTCTATCTATCATATCAGCAGGATAGTATATCTTATACTTGCCCACGTTTTTCGCTGTTACGAGCCCTTTCTCCGTCATCTTTCTCAGATGCCATTCTGCTGTGGGCACGGCCAGTTCCAGTGCCTTCGCTATGCCCCTCAATCTACTGCAGGGATTCTTGCACAGGTACTGGAAGATATCAAGCCTTGTGGGATTTAAAAGCAGCGATTCTTCTCCTTTCCTGCTCCTCTCCACATCACCCACGGCCCTCTCCTGGGCTATGGCCCTTTTCAGGGCGTCCCCTATCTTCTGTGCCATATAGGTTCTTCCCAGAATGCGTAATGAGGGGTTGATATTTACTTTTTTTGTTTTGAAGATAAAAGGACATTGAAAACAGATCCCGGATGGCCGGTATTAGAGAAAAATAACTATTTGTTGTGAATTTTACGCTGAGGCTGAATCTACACCCCTATAAAAGTGAATTTAGTAGCATTTGAAGTTGATATTTGATAACCCTCTGTCATCTCCAACACAGGATCAAAGGCTCCTGCAGGCATCCTTGTGGAGTGCCAACTCCATCGCTGCCCGCTGTAAATAAAATAGTTCATTCCCACAGTATCCGGAATGTTGTCGCAGTACCAATCAGCTGTTTGTGAATAGTCCAGTTTCAATGGTATACCAAATGTATCGTACTGGTCTAAATACTCCTCCGTCCAAATCCCGATGCTGTAGGTGCTTGCACCCCTAACACCTAGGGAATTGAAAGGAACCACCATGAAATACAGCCTTGCACCGGGATCATTGGCCCCAAGACCTG
>CBDUXN010000214.1:0-5466 GCA_965371185.1 uncultured Thermoplasmata archaeon | reverse complement strand
CGGGAGATGAATGAACTTCGTGACCGGTAAGGAAATTCCATTTCAAAGATCCATCGGGATTTATTGCATACAATCTATTATCGTTAGAACCGACAAAAATCGTACCATCTGGCCCAATTGTGGGTGATGAGTCAACATTATCACCCGTAGGAAATTTCCATTTCTCGGTGCCATTTGGATAAATTGCATAGAACATATTGTCACGGGAGCCTACATAAATCGTACCATTGGGACCAATTGCGGGTGATGAACGCGTATAGTCACCAGTCGTGAAACTCCATTTTAACTGGCCTGGATTCGCGCTTGTATCATAAGGACTCAATCCAGAACGCCTTATATCATAGCCGGACATAGGCCATAGTGAATCTGCGGGACCACCTGTTCCGCCTGAACCCGAACCTAGATAACCCACATTTTGAGGGAATACCCCAAAAGCATTTATGATTAACATAGAACAAATAAGGAGGCTTACCATCCTCGGTTTCATTTTATACTCTCCCCTATCGCGAGCCATAGATCAGAAACGCACTTTCGGGCGTTCCATCCGAGCCTTGATAGATATTATGGTCTTATAGGATATTTATAGTTTTGTTTTAATTTCACATCGAGCATACATTATGTATCGATCTGCAATGTTAAAATGAAAGAGAACCTTTTTGTGTTTCAACTATTCACAATAAGTTAATTCCAAAGACTGTTCAATAATAGTAATTATCCTCGAAAGCCACTTATCCACTAACGATTCATTTACCAAATGGTTATATTTGATATCTTATCGTGTTTTGAGGTTAAATTTAACTTAAATTTAATAAGCAGGTTTATCAGAGCAAGATGTGATACCACCTTCACGATAGAAAGTATGGGGGATAGTGATAGAAAAAGGTTGAAGGGGTAAGAATTACGGAAAACAACCGTCTAAAATAGGTGATTCTTAACAAACTTTTTTAATTGCTCTCCCATGAGTTGATGAAATAAAAAAGATAGGAGGATTGAAAAATGAGAGACAAAATCGAGAAGAAAAAAAAGATTAGAAAAATTGGTGTGCTAGTTGCCTTTGGAATGCTGATGTTGATAATGATGGCTCCGACAGTATCTGCTGATGAAACTGATTGGAGTAACACAGGGGACAGTTGGGAATCTGATCAATATCTTGGATCGCTAGATGCTAATGATGTGATTTTCGTCACAGGAGTAGGGACTAATCAAAGGATGAGAATAATCAGTGGTGGCAATATCGGTATCGGTTCAGATACGACTCCCGATGCGATGCTAGAAATTGCTGAGAACAGCATTACGCCCTTTATGATCTCCAATGGTGTCGATGGAGATGGGGATTTTGTGATTGTAGATACCTCAGGCAATGTCGGCATCGGGACAGTGAGTCCAACAACAGCAAGATTAGACGTAGCTGATGCCTCTGATGCGTTGCGGCTTCGAGCTGGGGATAATTCAGATCAATTTGGCGATAACCAGATAATTCTCTCTTGGACTGGAGGGACCCAGTTTTCACACGCTATCAAGACACGGCATCATTCGCTACAAGATGCTAATAATGCCATCGATTTTTTTGTCTGGGATTATGGAACTGATGATCCAAATGACATTGGAACTAAACACGTCATGACCATAGATAGCGCCGGTGATGGCAGAGTAGGTATCGGAACGACGCATCCTGACAACACCCTTGAAATTCGGTCAACAACCTCGCCCCAATTACGAATTACATATACGGATTCTCTCGATTATGCTACTTTTGGCGTTGTAGATGCCAATGCGCGGCTCGATATTACTACGGTTGATTTTGGAGGAACTAGCGGGCATATCAACTTAATGCCAGATGGAAATGTGGGTATCGGGACGACAGCCCCGCGGAGCAAGTTGAGTGTATCAGGTGAGGTAACAATAGGAAACACCTGGGCGAGCTCACAGCAGGCTCCTTCTAATGGGTTGGCAGTAGAAGGCGATGTTGGCATCGGTCTGTATAGCACATCAGCCAAACTTCATATCGTCCAAGACGCTGCAACGGATGTTCTTAGGGCAGAGGATAGATCAGGTGATACCACCCCCTTCGTGATAGATCAAAACGGTAATGTCGGCATCGGAGTATCGGTCCCCGAGGACAAACTTGAAATAGATGGGGATATTAGATTTGACATTGGCGCATCTAGCATTTATATGGAGACATCCCCTCCTAATAGCGCCGGTGGCTGGTTGACTGTAAGGGCAGGTGATGCTAATTATGCAAGTGGAATGACTGGTTTCGTGGGTGGTAATCTTCTTCTTTATGGTGGTGATGGTGGTGGAACTGGCCCATATTCGGGAGATGGGGGGAACGTATACATATATGGAGGTGCTCTTGCAGGTGAGCCTGCCGACGAAGGTGATGTGATATTGGCTCATACAGTTTTAGATCCTCTTGGCAAGGTCGGCATCAGAACAAGCAGGCCAGAGGCAGAATTGCATGTCGAAGGGACTATAAGAGTTGACCAGAAGATTATGGCTGACGACTCTGGCGGTCTCGAATTAGCCACATCTGATGAGACTACGAGATTGTTCATTGAAAATACTGGCGATATTGGCATCGGGACGCCGGGACCTGACGCCAAATTACATATTTATGACTCAGGCACCTCCGGTAATCGGAAAGGTTTATATGTAGTTCAAGATGGTGCCGTATCAGGATATGGAATCTACGTCGAAAAGACCGGTGCCTCAACTACAAATGTAGCTGCTTATTTATCAGCAACTGGAGCAACGAATAATTATGGATTACTCGTAGGAAATGGCAAAGTCAGCATCGGGACATCGGGATTCCCATCATATATGTTAACTGTTTCCTCTGATGACAATGATGATACATTGCTTCTTTTAGGTCCTGATGGTATTAATCCGGTGAGTTATGGAGCAAGAATCAGTTTTGGTGCGGATGGTGATTATGCCTACATTGAAGAGGATGAAAATGACAAATTATACATCTATGGAGGCGTAAGAACGGCAATTATGGGCGGCAATGTCGGCATCGGAACCACGAGTCCAGATACGCCTTTGCATGTTTTAACCGATAATGCGAATACAAATGTGGATTTGGTTACTTTTGACCGCACAAAAGAGACTCCAGCCGATGGTGATAGCTACGATATAATCTTCAACCATCAGAACAGTAATGTGGAGCAGGTGGCCTTTGCCCAGATTACACTGATTGCAAACGATGTAGCTGATGGAACAGAAGACGGAGAATTGTCATTTAGTGTTATAGATGACGGCTCATTGAACGTGGCTATGAGGATAGACGAGGATGGTAAAGTCGGCATCGGGACGGGGCAACCCCAGAGGTTATTACATTTGGAAGGTAGCGGTAGTGCTGATCCACCTTTAAGGTATGATTGCACAACTGGATCGGGGAAAGAGGAATTGGATAAATATATCCCAATAGATGTAAATGGGGACGAAACTATTTACTATATTAAACTATACCAAACCCCTGAACCCTGAATAATGGGCAACTTCGACATAGTAACTTTACCAATCTATAAATGCGTAAGGGAATGTTGATAACTGCTGAAGAGCAAATAGCCAAGAATCTCTTCCCAAGATATATCTCGCCTCTGTGGATGATCAGCCGGCCCGCCTCTGGCCATTATGGATTGCCACGATAACCAGTGGAGTTGACATATATCCTGTCACTACACAATTTGGAATTTGATATTAGATAATAAACTATATAGAGGTCGAATATGATATACAGGGGACGAGGGGTCGTTATGAAAATAAAAGCGAGGTACCTAATGGTCGCATCAATAATCGCGATTTTTAGCTGTGTGGTTGTGCCAGTTGTGAATGCCGAAACACTTGATATCGGGACAAAAGTCGCTGAGTCAGATCCAGATTCTAGTGGTTATCAGTGGTATTATTTCGACTCTGGATGTATGATACGGACAAAACCAGATTATATAGATTATGTACCATTAATCTTCGATGGAAATGAGAGCACTGGTATCGATCATAATTTTAGCACGGGTCATGATAGTATGGTTATATATTTGGTATTTCCTGATTCTTATTATGTGAACAATATAACCTTCAAACCAGTATTCGGCGGAAATGCTTCGGAATACAACGGGAACCAATTAATCCACATTGGTTCTGTGGAGTTCTGGTTTTCCTTACCATTTTCCGAAGAAAAAACCATTCATATAAACGGAACAATAGATTCATTAAGATTATGGCTGGATAGCAATGGAACGAATCATTTCTACTTTAATGATGTGATCATTAACTATACTTCAGGCCCTTCGATTGTTGATGAACTTCAAGATCAAATCAATAACCTTACAGAACAGCTCATTTTAATCGACAACACGATTAATCAATTGAACAATTCGATCAATGAGCTGAATCAGACCCAAAAAGATATTTTAGAGAATGTTACCAATCTGTCTGCAAGTTATAATCAATTAAACGAATCATTCACGAATTTGATCAACGATATCGACAACCTCGATAGTCGTGTTTTCCAGCTTGAATCCGAGAATGCAGCGTTCAGGATAGAGATAGAGAACCTTACATTAGAGATAGAAAACCTCACATCAGAAATCGAGAATCTTACATCTGATCTCGAGAACCTTGATAGTCGCGTCTTCCAGCTTGAATCCGAGAATGCAGCGCTCAGGATAGAGATAAAGAACTTCACATCAAAGATAGAGAACCTTACATTAGAGATAGAAAACCTCACATCAGAAATCGAGAATCTTACATCTGACCTCGAGGACATCGACTATCGTTTATATGAGCTTGAATCCGAGAATGCAGCGCTCAGGATAGAGATTGAGAACTTCACATCAAAGATAGAGAACCTTACATTAAAGATAGAAAACCTCACATCAGAAATAGAGACCCTTAAGACCACCGAAAGAGAGAGAATAATTGAAAAACAACCGGATAATTCTCTCGTCTATGCAGCCTTAATATTAGGCATCTTAGGCATTATTATAGCTTTAGTAGCTATTATTATGCTCTCTAAAAAATTAGGTTCCCATCCGCGATCTAGAGAGAAGGAAGAATCCAAAGATTTAACTAATCCTTAACATCAAAATGAAGGTGAAGCCGTAAAAAAAGAAAAAGAAGGTTAAGAAATATCTTGCCGAATCGCACACATTTTTTTGTAGTAAGGGTGCTTATGTCCTTCACCCGACACTTCTATTGAGATTTTATCAATTGACAATTGGACTGCCGCTTGTCACTAAGCATGGATGAACTAATTCGTTTTTTGGATCAAATGTGAAATGTTAGATGAAGGGAAAATCACCCAAAATAGGAATATATGGAATTCACTAGTATATACCTCCAAAATAGACATATATATGCTACTCACTGCGGATATAAGCAATTAATTTCAATTTGCCAACGCTGGAGGTTTAAAGATGGATAATACAAGTAAAATCGCAACAAGCGAAATATGTCAAAGAT